>JAYVYS010000711.1:0-2521 GCA_043784005.1 Isosphaeraceae bacterium | reverse complement strand
TTTATGGTCATTAGAAAAAGGGATCTCGATGCCTCTCTCGTCCGGACGGTACTTCCCTTGGCATGGTGACTGCGGGAACAATGTTTTGACGAGTGAATTCGACTCCGATCGCAAACCCCTTCCCATATTGGGCCGACACGGTCTTTTCTCATCATGTCCCGGCGTTCTCCTTCATCATCATCCCGTTCCAGTCGCGAGCGAGGATCGCGAAAGATCCGCCGCGAAGGGGCGTCGCGAACGACCCGGCTGGCTCTGGGAGGGGCGGCGCTCGTGTTGGCGGCGGGCATGGGGGGGATCTGGTGGTGGTCGCGGCCCGAGCGACTGCGTTCCCACGCCATCGCGGCGGCCAAGGCCGGCCAATGGGCCGAGGCGCTTGACTCTTGGCGTAGCGTCAACGCCACCAGGCTCGCGCGCGGCACCACCTACTTGGCAGAGGCGCGCGCGGCACTCGCGTTGGGTCGCGCCGCTGAGGCGGAACAGGCGCTCGCTCGGGCCTCGGCCATTGATCCGTCGCCGTTGGAATCGTGGCGGCTTCGGCTGGAGATTCTCCGGCTCGAAGACCGCCCGCTTGAGGCTCAAAAAGTCGGCTGGGCCGCGTATGAAGCGGTGAATCCCGGATCGCGCCGGGAAGTCCTCGAAGACCTGACGCTGGCGTTGCTCGCCGACATTCAAGACGACATTGCCAACCCCGCGCTGACCCGTTGGGCCGATGCGGGCGACGACCCCAACGCCCGCGTGGCGCTCTTTCGAAGGCTCGCCGCGATGCCGCGCCCCGGAGGTCTTTCTCACGCCGAGCGAATCGCCGAACTAAACGTGATTTTGAAGAAAGACCCGGATCACCTCGACGCCCGCGAGGTTCTCGTGACAAACATGGTCGCTTCGGGAGAGTCCGACGCCGGCCGTGTGGTGCTCGACGCCTGGCCCGGCGTTGAATCCACGCGAGACGCCCGATACTGGCGGCTTCGGGGGCGCTGGGATCTTGAGTTCGACCGCGAACCGGCCCGCGCCGTCGAGGCCTTTCGACGCGCTTTAACAGACCTTCCCCACGACGCGAAAACCCGAGTTGGCCTGGCGCAGGCCTTGCACGCCCTGGGCCGAGAGGCCGAGTCGCGCGAGGAGGCCCAGTCCGCGAGCCGGGCCCGCGAGCTGCTTGACCCGATCCGTCTCGGACCCCGACTCGCGGCCGACTTCAAAAGACCCGAAGACCCCGTCGCCCTCAACGATCTCGCCGCGCTCTGCGCCCAAGCCGGCTTGACGCGACTGGCGGAAGCCTGGCGAGTTGAGGCCGAAGCCGTCCACGAAGTCCCGTAGTCTGGCGAACCCAAACGACGAGGACTTTGTAAAAAAGTCGCCAATCCTCCGAATCCACCCGACCGGCGAACTCATCTTGAATCGTAGAAATTGTAAAAGACTCCTCAGAAATCTAAGTTCACCTGAACTGCGAACTCATCTCTAATCATAGGAATTGTAAAAGATTCACCAGATATCCGAATTCGCCTGAACCGGAAACTCGTCTCAAATCATAGGAATTGTAAATCTTCCCCAAATATCTCAGTTTCACTGATTATCGAACTCACCTTGAACCACCGGAATTGTAAAATATTACCCAGGCATCCAAATTTCTTCGATCCGCAGCGATCACCTGAAAGAACCTTTTGCAAAATCTTCAATCGAGTCTGGCCGGCTCCTTGCTCCTCCTGCCAAATTCTTTCCCGAACGCTACTTACGTTCGCGTGGATGCCGCTTCGTGGTGTTGCGTCGGAGGGAGGTGTTCGGGTAAACTTGGGCTTCATGAACCAAGTCACTCCGCTCCTTTGAAAACGGCGATCAGCGCGATCGTAGGGTCCACTGTGCGGACCCGACGTCAAATTTTCAAAAGGATGAGGAGCTACCTGGCCCGCGCGAAGCGACGGGGTCCGTATCCAGAAGTTGAGGGAGCGTCTGCCCAGTGAGTACCGCCGTTCCGCCGGGGGAGCATCTCCGTCCCATCCCGTTGAATATTGAGGAAGAACTCAAGGAGAGTTACCTCAATTACGCGATGTCCGTGATTATCAGCAGGGCCTTGCCCGACGTCCGCGACGGATTGAAACCGTCGCAAAGGCGCATCCTCACGGCCATGCTCGACCTTGGCCTGACGCCCGGCGGCTCCACGAGCAAGTGCGCGGGGATCGTGGGCGAGACGATGAAGCGGTATCACCCGCACGGCGATAACTCGATCTATCCCACACTGGCCCGTATGGCGCAGTGGTGGAACATGCGTCACCTGCTCATCACCGGGCAAGGAAACTTTGGCTCGATCCACGGCCTCCCCCCTGCCGCGATGCGGTATACCGAGGCGAAGCTCAGCCCCGTCGCCGCCGAGATGCTTGAAGACATCAAGCTCGACACCGTCGACTTCCAGCCGAATTATGACGAGAAGTACATGGAGCCGCGGGTCCTTCCCGCCAAGTTCCCCAACCTTCTCGTGAACGGCTCGGGCGGGATCGCGGTCGGCATGGCGACGTCGATCCCTCCTCATAAC
>JAYVYS010000710.1:0-8310 GCA_043784005.1 Isosphaeraceae bacterium | reverse complement strand
GTGCGGTGTGCGGTGTGCTTGAAGCCGGAGTCGGTTCGATCCATCTGCGCCGCCCCATACGTCAGCGATCACGCATGAAATTTCTGGGAACCGTATGAGTCTGTAACCGAGCCATTTCCAGACCAGTTGGGCGAGACGGCAAGGAGAGCACACACGTCGGCCGATGACCAAGTCGATATTAGGTCAGGCGAGGCTCGCTCCCGTAGGCTGGGATAGCCGCCGGCCCTCGTACTCCTCGATCGCCTCCCCTCCGAGGAACGCTGCTACCCGGGCCGCCACTCCATCGTGTCAGCCGTCATCCCCGGAAGCCGAGCAGATCGGCGCGACTACGCAAACCCGCTGCTTGGGCAGCCCATCGCAGGCGTAGTTGCCCAGCGAGTCGAACTCGGCCAAAACGACCGACACCCACGCCGATCCCGGGGTCGCCTCCAACGACATCGGGTCGCGCTCCCGCAATTGGGCTCTTGGTGCATGGCAATACTCGATTCCTACAGATGCAACTCTAGAGACCGTTGACTGGGACCGCTTTCTTGGTGACGCTCCGAAACACCCGTTTGACGCCGACCGGTTTTTCCGATGGCGAAAATATTGGGATTACGGTACCGCGGTGGCTGGCGATCTGTTCGTCCACCTGCTCACAGCGATCCATGTGGCGACAGGGTCGTTCGGACCCGTGAAGATCTCGGCGATGGGCGGACGTCGTTACTGGAATGACGGACGCGAGGTCTACGATCTGATCATGGGACTACTGGACTACCCGCTCACGACGAACCATCCGGCGTTCACGTTATCACTCCAGACGGACTTTGAGGACGGGAGCGGTGAGAACTCCCTGTTCCGATTTGTAGGGAGTGATGGCGTCGTCGACGTTACGTTCGAGGGTTTTAAGGTCAAACGAGTCGGAATCGCTAAGGCCTCCCGGAGCGAGATCCTCAAAGGGTATAACTCGGTGACCTCATTTTCCAACGCTCAGCAGACGGTATTCGCGAAGAAACTTTCGGAAGAAAAGCCAGATCCAGTTCCTCCACCAGCAATGACGGGAATGGATGAATTCCGGGCACCCGCAGGTAACGATGCGCGTTACGATCACTTCGCTCGATTCTTCGCGGCGATCCGGGAGGGAAAGCCCGTGGAGGAAGATGCCGCCTTTGGATACCGTGCTGCGGCCCCCGCCTTACTGTGCAATGGCAGCTACCGGCGAGGCAAAACCATTCTATGGGACCCTGTCGCGATGCGAATCACCTACTAAACCGTTCGGAGATCACAATGAAACTTCACGTGTGCCCTCACCATGATTCTTTCAAATTCAAGATTTGAGCGTGCATACAGGTCCTTTGAAAACGGAGCATCTGTGCGTGGCCACTTTGGCTTCCCATCGCGGGGGGTTTGAAATGAACAGTCATCGGCTTTTCGGTCGGATTTAAGGATTAGCCGACTTAAACCTTGGCCCCACTAGCCTTTAACTTGACATCACCGAGAGTGCCAGGCCCTGCCAGGCGAGCCATGCGGACCGGGTTGGCACCACCTGACACACGCTAAGGTGTGAACTCAAATCCCTGCTAGCAAATAGGTTAGGACCCGCTGATGCTCTTCAGACGGAGGTGACACATCGCGTGCGCCTTGAGTTCGCCGTATGGCGGATCGGCAAACCATGATCTGGAGCCTCCGGAACGTGAAATCGAGTCCGTCCCAGGACAGCAATTCAAGCGGCAAAAGGGTCGGATCGTCCGGGAGGCCCGCGTCATGGCGATCCACGAAACGATGAGATGGAGGACAAGGTCGAGTAACGACGCATGCGCTGAGAGCTTATCCGTGAGAATATGTAGACGGTCCACGAGACCATGAGGGCACTCCGCGGCACCATGCGACAGGGTGGCGGAAGTCGACGAGGATGAAATGCCGGCAGTTAAAGCCCCTGGATGGTTTCGCGGAGGATGAAGTCGATGACATCTTCGAGGCGGCCCTCTGAAATCTGAATGAGTCGAGCATCATGGCATTCCCTGAAATCCTCATTTTTTCGCTTGACTGTTCCCACGATCTCGAATCCGATGACGCGGATTACTGGAAATCCGCACGGCGATTGCACCCGTTGAAGTTTCAAGTGTTTTACCACGCGTTGCTATCGGAATCCTCCAGCGCGAGCGCCACGGCCAAGAGTGCCGTCCGGCGTGAAGCTTCGGGACGAGTCGAGGATCCCGCCATACGATCGGCGTTGAGCCCGAAAGCAAAGGAGGGTTCCGGGTCGTCACTCCTGGATGAGCTCGAGCTTGAATGAACTCACCGTATCGCCCCAGTTGGTGGTATGCATGTTCGGTTCTTGACCGATGACCCCGAGAGCGTTTCCCGCGCGACCACCGACGGTCCAGGTGACCCCTCCGTAATTGGAGTCTTCGTATAGGGTCATCCTGAACTGACGTTGGGCCAGCTTGTTGTAGTCGTCGATAAGAGTGGCGGCCTTCATGTGCTCTCGCCGAATGACCGCCTCTAAGTTGTTGGAAATTGCAAGCCAACGGTCGTTAGCCTTCTTGAGGCGGTCGGCTCCGTCTGTTTTCTCCTCGTCAAGGCGAACCTGCCAGTTCCGTTCGGAGTCGGCCTTTTCCTTGCGAAGCTGCTCGGCGTTTCGGCTAAGGCTGGCAAGTTCTTCTCGGGTTCTGCTTAATTCGGACGTCAGTTCGTCGTTCTTCTGTTCGGCAACCTTGAGCCGGTCGCGTAGTTCTGTAGTGTCCAGTTTGCTCAGGAGTCGCTCCCGAGCCTCACGGGCGGCGATCCGCGACCGACGCTCCTGTTCAGTTTCGTTCCGGGCCTTGGTGAGTCGGCCCGCGTCTTCGGGGGGCACATCGTCGGGGGTGCCCCGCAGGGCCAGCGGATAAAGGAGAGCGAAGGCGACCAAGGCCAAAGTCGATGGCTTTGGGGACAAGATCATGGGCCACACTCCTGTCGAACGGGATTGAATACGTTGCAAGATCAGCGCGTGCCCCCCGACGTATTGCTCTTGGCGACATTAGGCCGGCGGGGAATGCCCTCGAAGACCCGGTTGAAGGCGTTTAACTCCTTAGGATCGACCCAGATCGCAGCGCGGCGCAAGGGGTCGTCCTTTCTTGTTATCAAATAATTATTAATATTTATTGGTTCAAATGCAAACACTTCGGACAATTTCAGGAAAATGGAGCTGTTGACGTCTTCCAGGGCGGCCATAACCTCGCTCGTACGGTCACCGACCGGTTTCGGGGCATCTGTGGGGCGGAGTTTTTCGATCGCGGAGAGCAGTCGGGTCATCAGTTTCAGATCCTGGTCGGCCGCCAACACACGTTTTTCATAGGAAAGGATCAGAGCTTCATATTGTCGTATGACTTTCTTTTCCTCATCGGCCCTGGCCGATCTGATTGCGTCGGCATCAACGTCCTTGGCGCGTATGACCTCGGCGTTGAGGGCCTCGGCCCGGCCCTCGGCCGTCTTTCTCGCCTTGCGGTGTTCCTCAGCGATGTTCAACGCGGCGTCGCGTTTGCGGAGGGCATCCGCGAGTTCGGCGTTGAGGGCCGTTACACTCTTCTGAAGGTCGGTCGCGCGACGTGTCTCCATGCTCTTCTGGACTTCTT
Organism: Isosphaeraceae bacterium; assembly: GCA_043784005.1. GTDB lineage: Bacteria > Planctomycetota > Planctomycetia > Isosphaerales > Isosphaeraceae > JAYUFP01. Next base: position 4,714 of record JAYVYS010000710.1, on the reverse strand, counting down.
CGGTGAGCAACGAGGCCAGGCGGGCGCGGGCGTCGGCTGGGGTCAACGGGGAGCCGACAATGTCGGTCCAGACGCCACGCCACTCGGACTCCGACCGCAACAACGTTTCCGTCCTGGCGTCGATTTCGGCGATCGCGCCGAGGTCGGACAGGTCGTCTGCGAGAGAACGGCTTGACGTCGGAGTTTCTGAGGATGGAGTCGTGAACCGATTCCGCAACGCTCTCGCCTTCTCGGCCGCATGGGCGATCCGGGTCCTCAAAGCTGGGAAGGCGTTCCGGGCTTGCCCCGGTGTGATAGTACTGGAGTCGGGCAAGACAACGGCCGCCGCTCGTCGCCACAACTCGACCTCATCGCGTGCGTTCTTGAGGCCATCTCGCTCTTTTTCGATGGCCCGCCAAGCCGTACCCAGCGCCGAAGACTCGGCAGTGCCCCCGTGGTCGGCCGCCAGCTCCCGCCACTGCCTAAGTTCGCTCCGAGCCGAGAGGAGGAGGCCGAGGGCAACGGAAGTGGCCAGTATCGCTCCCGCGGCGACGGCCCAAGGGGCATAAGTTTGCCGGAAAACGAACCGGGGCGGCGGTGAGACACCGTCAGAGGTCTCGCGGGCGATGACGAGGGCAGGGCGGGGTGTCGCAGAGGCGAGACGGCGGGACGACGTCGGGTCGTGGGACGGCGCCCCGACCGACGGCCCTCGAAGAGGGAGGTTCTCGACGGAAACGGTTGAGAGGTCGGCCCAGACCCCGGACGGGAGGTCCGTCTCAATCGACCCACCGCTCATGACGGTGAACGAGACGAACCGGATCTGGTTCGCTTCGACCCATGCGGGCCAAGAAGCTCCGAGTCGGGGCAAGCCCAAGGCTACCCCAAACGACCCGTGAGGTTCGTTCCGAGCCGAACGACGGAGTAATTCGCCAGCCAAGGCTTTCGTCGCCTCTGAAACGGCCGGAGTCGGCCCGCGCTCGCCCGGGGCGATCGGCTCACGGAGATACGTCGACCATCCCTTGCGCAAGCATCCTTCAGCCAACTCAACCTGGACCAGATCCCCCAAGGGCGGAAGTCCGGAGCGCTCTAGCCGATTGGCATCGACCTCGACGGAGACGACCCGCGGACCCGGGGCACCGGTCCGCACTAAACGGTCTAGAGCCCCGGGGCCGCGGACCTCACCAGCGTCGAGCCCGGAGAAGAGGTACGGGTCGAGTCGCCAAGGCTCCCAACCGAGATGACCTAACTCGTCACGGGACAGAAGGACGATATGGCCGCCCCCGGCGATGTCGTTGGTCGAGTCGGCCTCACCACGGAAGACGCGGACGTACTCCCATGAGTCGCCTCCTGTGGGGGGAACGAGCAGCCTCACTATCCTGGTCCGGTCGGAATACCGGGCGCAGACTCGGATGATGTCCTTGAGGGCCTCGCCACGACGCCGATACTCCGTTTCCCGGCGCTCGTCGTTTAGCGCGACGACGCGGTAATCGTCACGCCCACCGATCGCCGACCGCTCAACGAATTTGACGAAAAGGAAGTGTTCCAGTCGCATCAGCCGTCTCCGGAAGGCAGCGTAAGGAGCTGCACGACAATAAACTACCGAAAGTAGTCCTGCAAAAAATGTGAGGTTTGGCGATTGTGCGGGGATGCCTGACGCTAACGTGATCGGATGGATTCGTGACAAGTATTTCGCCATAGTCGCCGACCTTGACGAACGTGGGCGACGGAGATGGGCTGCAGCCGAAGCGCGGTCGCTTGGGCGTGGAGGTGTGACTGCGGTGGCGGCGGCCACTGGCATCTCGGATCGGACCGTCCGCAATGGTATTCGAGAGTTGGACGACCCGGAGGCACTTGCCGTCGGCCGTCAGCGAAAGCCGGGGGGCGGACGCCGCTCGCGTGAGGACTCGCAGCCGGAACTGATTCGAGCGTTGGAAGCGTTGGTCGAGCCAGTGACGCGCGGCGACCCGATGTCGCCGCTGAGATGGACATGCAAAAGCACGCGTGTGCTGGAGCGGGAATTGATGGCTGGGGGCTTCCAGATTGGCAGCACGAAGGTCGGTGAACTGTTGAAGTCGCGGGGCTACAGTCTGCAGTCCAACCGCAAGACGCTGGAAGGGACGCAACATCCTGATCGCAATGCACAGTTTGAGCACATCGCACGCCGCGCCAAGGCCCGGCAGCGCTGCGGCGAGCCGGCGATTTCCGTCGACACGAAGAAGAAGGAAACGCTGAGAAACCTCAAGAATTCCGGGAAAACGTATCGACGCAAAGGTCAGCCCGTCAAAGTGAAGACGCACGATTTCCCCGACAAGAGTCTGGGCAAAGCGGTGCCGTACGGCGTGTATGATCTGAAACACAACGAGGCGGGTGTTTCGATCGGAATCAGTCACGACACGGCTGAGTTCGCGACTGCGGCCATCCGCCGTTGGTGGCAGCGCTTGGGCAGCCAACGGTATCAATCGCCGCGGCGACTGCTGATCACCGCCGACAGCGGCGGCCGCAATAGTCCGCGCACCCGGCTGTGGCTGACAGAACTTCAAAGTCTGGCTGATGAGTTGCAGATGATTATCGAGGTCTGTTATTTTCCCCCCGGCACCAGCAAATGGAACAAGATCGAGCACCGGCTGTTCTGCCACATCACCCGCAATTGGCAGGGCATCCCGCTGGAGACACTGGAGATCGTGGTCAGTCTGATTGGGTCCACGACAACGCAAGAGGGTCTGGAAGTTCATGCGTGGCTGGATTCCGATGTCTATGAAAAAGGTCGCAAGGTCAGCGACCATGAACTCTCGGAAGTGCATATCAAACGAAACAAATTTCATGGCGAATGGAACTATGAAGTCCACCCCCGACTTAAACCATGAATTCGGTCGTTTATTGTCGTGCAACTCCTTAGTGGACCTTACGGCCCGCCCTTCTCGGTCGGTGCGGTCGGCGTCGCAGGGGGAGTGCTGATAAATCCAGGAATCGATATCAATGACTTCGGCTTCTCGGTCGGTGGGGTCGGCGTCGCAGGGGGAATGAGTTCTTCGGGCGGGCCTTCCCTGATGACGCCCAAGCGATTGGACCACGACGGCCGGTCGACCCAAGCTATGCCGCGCTCCTCAGGCGGGTTAATGAGCGCTTCGGGAAATCGTTTCAATCCGGCGAGGTCTTCGGAGAGTAACTCCGCCTGATGCATCACCCAATGGTACTTCTGAGAGGACTTTTCGGCGATAACGATATTCTTAATCGTATCGAGGCCGTCTCGGATCTGGTACGAGCTAAGCGACTCCTTGATCGTCGCGGCGGCCCGGGCCAGATCGGTCTCAAGCGGAGTTTCGCCCTGTAACGGTAAGTTCGTAAGCTTGGCGTGGAATGCCCTCAAGTCTCGCCTGGCGAACGTGACCTTGAGGTCGGCCTCAAGTCCGTCGTGGTAATGGGCCATCGGGCCTGTCGTAATCAACTTCAGGACGTCTTCGGAAATCGTGAGGCTCACGCCGGGCCAGCGGGTCCGCAAGGACTCGACGTCCAGCCATCTTTGTATGTGAAACCGCTTCCTCGCCTCCGGAGCGTCGTCGGAGTAGGGCGAGCCGATCTCGACTTTAAGCGCGCCGAGTCCCATCATCTTCGTTGCCTTCGGAGCGTTGTCGGGGAGCGAGAGGCCGGCCACTGGCATCGACGTTACTGAGGTGTCGGGTACCCTCGTTCGCCACTCCCGCTCGAGGTCGGAAAGGGCATTCATTACGGACACTCGAACCAGCATACGCCTTAACGATATTTGGTCGAAACTGAGGCTGGCAATTCTCTCATCTCGTACCTTGATGTTCTCCTTGGCATTACGCAGATCGCCGTTGACCCCTTCCAAGAGAGTGGCGACCTTTTGGTCGCTCTTGTAAAACGGCTTCTTGTCGACTTCGGGAAACTTGACCGCTCCGAGGCAGGTTTGGAGATCCTCCCGAAGGTAGGCGTCGACCGGCGTAAGCCTTAGGGCGAGGTCGGGCGCGGCCCCTTGCAACCCGTCCAGGACGGCGGCGAAGAGCAATGTGTCGGGCTGATCGTGGTAGGCGATCGTCAAGCGAATCGGAGGAGCCGTACCATCGCGTGCCGTTGTGAAACCGTTGAAGGTGACGTCCGCGGGTACGGGGACTTCACCCAAGGGGAGTGGCGGCTGGCCGTCGACGGATACTGTCCGGTGCCAGAAGTCAATCTCATAAATCTGACTTCGACCCTCGGCGGAGCGTGCGAGAGTAAGAATGGCGCGGACCGGCTTGGCCTTCATGGCCTCCTCGTCGAACCTGAAGCGGTAATCATGCTCGGGGGCGAGCTGGAGCCGTACCAGCCCCTCACGGGTGTACGGGTTGTAATACTTGTCGAGGAATGCCAGAGACTTGTCCGTCTCACGCCGGCGCAGGACCGAGACAAACGCGGGACGCATCCCCTCAATCAGGATTTTGTCGAGCGACCTTGTGACGGCCTTTTCGACGATCGGCCGAAACTGCGTCGGCTCTCGCCGGCCGTCACGGTACAGGGCGATGAACCTCCCGCCGGCGACCGCTCGGTTGTCCACGACCAGGGCTTCCAGGGACCGGAGGAATGGGTCCCCCTCGCCGACTGGGGCGAAATTCTTGTGCCGGTCGGCGAGGTCCTTCAAAACTTTGACATCCTCCTCATAGGCTTTGGCCGCCTGTGAGGCGATGGAGTCCCCCCCAAAGGCAACCGCTGTGACCTCCCGATCCGTCAGCCACGGGATCTC
>JAYVYS010000709.1:0-5590 GCA_043784005.1 Isosphaeraceae bacterium | reverse complement strand
AAGGGATCGTCACTCTGGTCAAGCGTTTCAAGAAATGATCAGACCATCGCCAATCCAGAACTTATGGACAACGAACTCGCGCCGCAATCCGTTTCGTCGGAGGATCAGGCCTTGATCCTGGCCGCTCGCGTGTGGGGAGAAGCGGTCTCAGACTCATTCTGGAAACGGTTCAATTCCGACCGTCGCGCCGTTTTGCTCCGGGCCGGGAAGACAAGCTCGGCCGTCGGCCGCGACGAGAGTCTCTCCAAACTGCGACAACTCCACGAATCCCAGGCGCGCCCCGACCTCGCCCACGTTCACGTGAGTTGGTGGATTCAATCACTCAAGAGTGAAACCCGATCCGTGCAACGTGCGGTGGCTGCGAACTTGTCCCCCGGAATCGCCAGCGCGGTTCGTGACGGTTTGAACCTCTCCGAAGACGATTTACAGCCCGATTCGCCTGCTGATCCGGTCGCCCTTCAAACCGCCCTTTCCCTCTGGACGGCACGGCTGGTCGGCGACCTTCCTCGACGCGACGACGACCCTCTCGTCATCCTCGCAATGACTCGCTTTGATTCCGGCACACTCGCACGCCTGATCCACACCTCGGGCCTGGCGAAGTGGGCACTCATCCCCGGGCTTCCACCCGGCTTTGCTATCCACGACGAATCGCGACTGGAATGGCTACGGAAGGATGTCAAGGATGGCGATTTTCGTTTCGTCCAGGTGGTGAAACGCGACCTCCACGCTTTTCAAACCAACGCCGCTCAAGGGATCGGCCGCGCGGGCCTCACGACCTTCGCTCGCCTCCTCGGTGTCGCCGACCTCTATCGCGCGCGTTGGGCCTTGCAACACCTGCCATACACCACGGCGCGATCGATTCGCGCGTTGATGAGACCGGACCGACTTCGAACTCCAATGCTTTCACTCTGGGAAGGGGACATGCTAAGAGCGGCGGTAAAATGCCTTCAGTTCGAGGGTCGAATTGGCCCCGAACTCGAGGAATCCGCGTCATGATCAAAGAGGAATTCGGTTTCATCGACTCTGACTTTAACGCGCCGACGATTCCCGGCACTCACGACGCAGGTCCGCTTGGAATCCTCCCCAAACTTACTTCCAGACAGGTCAAGCTCACGTCCCGCCTCGCCCGACTCGGCAAGACTCAAGGACCGGGACAAGCGATCGACTGGCTCTCATCGGCGATGGAAGCCGAAGTTCGCACGGGAACGCCCGACGTCGTGTGGCGAGCCTCCGGATTGCGACGCTCGGGGATGATCGCCGAGCTTCACTGGCCTCGCCTCTCGACTCGCATCGCTTTCGGCCTGGCGACCCCGCTGGCCCATGCGGTGGTGGACCGCCTGCTCGGGTTTCATCGCCTTCCCGAGGAAGAACGCTTGCCTATTTCCCCGGTCGAGTGGGGTATCCTGACCTATGTTGTCGCGGAGAGTTTGAATCGCCTGGTCAAGCTTCCCGCGGGACCATTCGGCGCTTGGGATGCCGCTATCGAGCGGATCGGTCCTGATCCCTTCGATACCGAAGGCTTGGGTCGAGTCGTCACGCTCCGATGGCCGGTCACCCTCGGTTCCGTCACCGGAGCATTGAGGCTCTGGATTCCCGAAACGCTCATCGCTCGCTGGCTTTCATCCGAACCGCCGCCGATTTCTCTCGCCGATTCCAACCTATTGAAGCGAACCGGCACCCTTACGGGTGGATGGCGTGCCGAGGTGGGGAATTTGGTCATGCCGCGCGGTTTGAAAACGCTTCGAGTCGGAGGCGTTTTGCCTTTGATTCACGCGGTCCTTTCAGGAACCCCGGAGAGTCCGGTCGGACCCGTCGCACTCGTCATGGATATCCGCGAGACTGGCCAGCGATTCCAGATCCTCACCAAAGCCGTTCCGCGATCCGGCGGAGCCCGTCTCCTCGTCGTCGCATCGATCCGTCACGAAACAAACCCCAGGGAGGGCATCACCTTGCCACCCATTGAATCCAGAGAAAAACCCGACGTGACGGGTGACGTCCCTGTGACGTTGGTCGTCGAACTCGGACGGGTCAATCTCACTCTGAACCGACTCGCCGACCTGAAGCCAGGCGACGTGGTCGAACTCGGCCGACACTCACGAGAGCCCGTTGAGCTAACCTCGGGGGGGCGAATCGTCGCGCGCGGAGACCTCGTTCAGATTGACACCGAGCTGGGTGTGAGAATTACAAATGTCTTTTTATGATCAGAATTTCGCCATGCGAATGGAGTGAGTTGACGCCTGGGCACGGTAACTGGCTCCAGCCGCTCCACGCCCGGACGATGAAGAGTGCGAGCAAGCTCAGGTGGTGTGGGCGATCTAAACCGCGTAGACGACCTGAATCGTGGCCTCTAGCGCCAGAAGCTGCAGCGCGACGAGAGCGATCGTCGCTGCCAGACTCTTTGGCCCCGCGCCGAGCCGTTCCATCCCGTACCCCGCCGCGACGAGTAGCGCCGGCATGAAAAGAATCCAGAGGCGACCAACCTCGCTCAGGTTCCTACCTCCCAGTGTCAAAAGCGTAAGTACCCCAAGTGTCGCCACACTGACTCGGGGCAGCGCTTTCGGCTTGGATAATCCAACGCCTGCCCAGATCACACAGGGGAGTCCCAGGCCGACCGTCAATTCGATCGGGTTGGCGATAACCCAGGCCCGATAGCTTCTTGGGAACTCCGCGTAGAAGCGCGCGTGGTTCTTCTGGTTCCACCACCAGATCAAAAAGGGATTCGCGCCCGAAATCCACCAGAACAGAAGCGTGAAGCCTAGGAATCCCGATCCGGTCGCGAGCAAAAACGCAATTTTTTGGGCGATCGTCGATTGACGATCGGCAGCCGTCACCAGTGAGACGATCAGTCCCACCGCCAGAAATGCCAGCGTAAATTGCATCGCGATCCCGAGAATCACTCCACAAAGCACCCCGCAACCGATCGACCCCGCGCGAGACCGTTTTAAAGCAGAGATTGCGACGGCCAAGATGAGCGTGGAGACCAGCGCGTACGCCGTGTCGGCTGTCGGCTGAAAAATAATCGCCGACGGCACCAGCGGCCAGATCGCCGCCGCGGCGAATGCATAGGCTGGAGAGAGACTCGCGAGAGAGAGCCGATAAAGAGGCAGCACCGTCGCAGAGCATGCCAAAAGCGTGAGCGCTCCGGTCAATACAAGTGTGGCGCGATCGGCCAGTTGCATCGCGTTATCATCGCCGAAGATCCGGAGCATCATCGCCACGCTTTCAGGCGCGAGGTCGACGACCTTTCGAGCGATGGCGGGATTCGCTTCCATCGTATGAAGCAGGACGGCTTGGACCATGATAAGGCCGGGTGGATGAGTCCCAAGATGGAGCGCGTCTTGTTTCTGAATCCATGTCGGATAGTCTTTCAGGAATCGAGAAGGCGCACTTACTTCCATCTTGGCGACGGTGAAATATCCACTCGATCCCTTTTGGTACAAGGCGATGACCCATTTTTCCAGGCCAAAACCCGCAGGCGCGCCCATATGCGCGACGCCTTGAACCGTCACCGCCATTATTAATAATGCCGTGAGCGCGAAGGCTTCCTTTCGAGGCGTCACTTTTCTCGAAAGCCACGACATCAGGATCGCGGCAAGCGTCGCGTAAATCGCCAAACCCGCGCTGGCGACCAGGATGCGAATCGCCTCGGGAGCGTTAGGCACACGAAGCCATTCCCACTCGCCCCGAACTCCGAGCGGCATCGTGCCCGACCTCAGCGCGATCACGAACCGCGCCACGATCGCGGCTTCTAACCCTAGGATGAGACTGAGGATCACGTTTCGACGCATAGAGCGATACTCTAGCGATCGGGAGCCGAGAACGGCAGCGTGTCGTTCCATTTCCTTGAAGTGCGTGGCGCTTGCTCCGGCTCAACCAGGTCGGTGAGAGATCGATCCTGGCGCAATGAAAAGCAGCGGAAAACCAGCGCGATCCAAAGCATGATTCACCCTCGACTTTCCATGGTAAATTCCAGGGCCAAAGGTTGCGACCGGTCGCCGGGCGTGGTTTGATTCTCTCATCGAGCACTCCGGGTGTTCATCGGGTCGACAAAATGGGTGATTGAGCGTCGGCGGGCCGTTGGCCGAACGTAGCGGTCTTTGGAGTTTTGAAATGCATTTTGAGCCGTCAACACCGAGCTTCGGACCGGAATCGACCCTTGAAAACGAAGGCCCCTGGTACAAGTCGCTGACCCGTTACCACTACTTCGTCTTCACCGTCGCGTCTCTCGGCTGGCTCTTTGACACGATGGACCAGCAGCTTTTCAACCTGGCGCGCAAGCCCGCGGTCATGTACCTGCTTCATGTGACAAGTCCGAGCGATCCGGCGGTCCAACGTTATTCCGGCTACGCCACGACCATTTTCATCCTCGGGTGGGCGATCGGCGGGTTCGCGTTCGGCATCCTTGGCGACCGGATCGGCCGGGCCAAGACGATGCTGATCACGATCCTGCTCTACTCCGCATTCACGGGCCTGAGCGCGTTTTCGGCGAATTTCGCGCAATTCGCGTTCTTTCGATTTTTGACAGGCCTGGGGGTCGGTGGCGAGTTCGCCGTAGGCGTATCGCTCGTCGCCGAAGTCATGCCCGATCGCGCGCGACCGTTCGCGCTCGGATTTCTTCAAGCACTTTCGGCCGTCGGGAACATGCTTGCGGCTGTACTAAGCATGATCCTCGGCAAGATGGAGGAGACCGGCGCGATCGGCAGCTCGTGGCGGGCGATGTTCGTCGTGGGGGTTCTCCCCGCATTGCTCTCGCTTTTTATCTTCAAGAAGTTGAAAGAGCCGGAGCGCTGGAAGGTCGCCACCGCCAAGCGTAAAGCCGACAAGGCCGCTGGCCTGATCAAGGATCATGCCTTCAGCACGCTCGTCGAGCTTTTCAAAGTTCCGCGCTGGCGTAAAAACACGATCGTCGGGATGCTGCTCGCGTTCTCGGGCGTGGTCGGGCTCTGGGGAATTGGAGTCTTCACCCCGGACCTCGTCCGCACGATCTTCGACCCGCACTTCCGTGAGATCGGCCAAGCTCAAGGGCTGACCGGCCAGGGCTTAAGCAGCTTTGTGGCGGGCAGACTCACATTCTGGGCCTCGATGACGCTGCTCTTGTTCAACCTCGGCGCATTCTTTGGCATCTTCGCTTACACCATGATCACTTCGTTCACGGGACGTAAGCCCGCGTTCGCCCTTTTCTTCGTTCTGGCGATGGCCGCGACGGCATTCACGTTCTTGAGTCTCAGAACCTTTGGTCAGGTCTTCTGGATGCTGCCGCTGATGGGATTCTGCCAGCTCGCGATTTTCGGCGGCTACGCCATCTATTTTCCCGAACTCTTCCCGACACGACTGCGAAGCACAGGCACATCTTTCTGCTACAACGTCGGCCGACTGGTCGCGGCGGCAGGTCCGTCGACCTTGGGACTTCTGACAAGTGAAGTCTTTGACGGTTACAAGTCGATCGAGCCCTCACTCCCGCTCAGATATGCGGGAGTAACCATGTGCAGTGTCTTCATGATCGGGCTCGTGGCACTCTTATTCGCACCCGAGACAAAGGGGCAGCCGTTGCCGGAGTGATGAGTTGCAGACCGTACGTCAATACTTCTGA
>JAYVYS010000708.1:0-5068 GCA_043784005.1 Isosphaeraceae bacterium | reverse complement strand
TGTTCACGTATGACAGTGACGTCGAACGCGACATCTTCCTTCCCTGGTACGCTCCGACGCGGGTGTACCATGTCGCCATGGGTGGCCACCACGGTTGGAGATTGACTGGCTACCTGAGAAGCTGGCCACGTCCTGGTTATGACACGGGGACCGTGGACGTTCTCACCAATATCGGTCGAGGCTCACCGACGGGGGTGGTCTGCTATCGTCATACACAATTTCCGGAACATTATCGGGGCGGTCTGTTTATCCTCGATTGGACCTTCGGGAAGGTTTATTTCTTGAAATTGACCCCGGATGGGGGGACGTATCGGGCGGAGACCGAGGTTTTTATCGAACCTCAAGGGACCTCCGGTTTCGCACCGACTGATGCGGTTGTCGCGCCTGATGGAGCGCTCTTGATTAGTGTTGGTGGACGAGGAACACGCGGCCTGGTCTACCGTGTCGAGCATATCGAAGGGGCGGGTAGGGTCACGAAGGAATCGGCGAGTCCACTCGATCGGGTGTTGCAGGCTCACCAGCCGCTTGATGCATGGTCTCGCGCGAAATGGGAGCCGGAAGCGGAGGGACTCGGTCGACAACCCTTTTTGGAGGCCTCCAGGGATAGGTCGAGAAACATAAACGAACGAATTCGGGCCGTCGAGATCCTCACCGAGAAATGCGGCGGACTTCCGATCGAAGTCGCGGTATCGCTCGCAAAGTCTTCGTCGCCCGAGTTGAGAGCGAGAACGGCGTGGTCGGTCGGTCGAGTGATGAACGGAACGAACGTGGATGTTCTCGCTGAACTGTTGGCAGACGATGATCCTCGGGTTCGTCGAGAATCGATTGACGCCAAGGGATCAAGTCCACTGACGGTCTCCATGCTCATTTCGAATCTCGGTCACAAAGATAAGCGTGTCAGGCTCGCGGCAGTCCGAAATCTCACCTCGATCTCCGGAGAGCGCGCGAGCCAATTCAAAGAACTCCTTCAGTGGGCATCTCCTCAAGCCAAACTCTCCGGCCTCCTTGCGGAGATCGATCGTTCTTCGGTCGGGTCGATCCACGCTACCACAGTTCGCGAACTCTTAGACGTTCTCGGCACGATCAACGAAGCGGATCTTCAGCTTCAAGCTGTTCGCCTGATTCAACGCGCCCTCGGTGATTACCACCTGAAAGACCCTTCGGTTGAGGTTTTGACAGCATATTCCACCCAGTCGAACCTATCGGAACTGGGTGCATTGAAGGGGCATATCCGGAACGTGCTGCACCCTCTCTTCCCATCCGGAAACGAGGTGCTCGACGACGAAATCGCCCGAGTCCTTGCAATGATAGAGGACGACGATCCACAAGTTGCATCAAGGATCTGTGACTTTTGGACGCAGCGAAGTCCGGCGACAAGAGACCTACACTTCCTAATCGTTTTCGCCAGGCTTCGCGCCCCGCGAACCGACGAAATGACACGAGCCTCGGCGCTGGCGTTGATAGCGCTCGACGGCAAGCTCTCGGGACAGGAACAACGGATCAAACAGAGCTGGAATACGCGGCTCACCGAGCTTGTCTCTCTGCTCGTTGCAAATGACCCCGCGCTCGGTTCAGCACTGATCAAAGAGCCGGTTTTCGTCGGTGCCAATCACGCCGCCCTGGCTCTTTCACTCGCCCCCAAAGAGAAACGAGAAGCCGCTGGCGTGTTCTTGAAGGCAGTCTCTCTCGATCCTGAGTTCGTGTGGTCGGGTCCGCTTATCGAGCTTCTGGCAACTCTACCAGCCCCAGCGGTCGCCCCGGTATTTCGCGAACAATGGACGAACATGGGGCTACGCGACGCCCTCCTTCCAAAGCTCGCCGAGCAGCCTGAGGAATCCGACCGATCACGCTTTCTGGACGCGCTTGATTCCTCCCAACCCGATGTCATTCGACTGGGATTGGCCGCTCTTGAAACTTTGCCAAAAGATCCGACCCCCGCCCATCTCGTTCCGTTGGTTCGACTGCTGAGAAGGCTCGCGATGGAGCCAAAAGAGAAACTCTCGCGTTTGCGCGCAGTCGCTCTCATCAGTAGGCACTCCGGTGAATCCTTTGTGGTGAAGGAGACTCTAACCGACACCGCAAGCCTTCGACGATCTTATGATCCTGTTTTCGAGTGGTTCTCAACGAAATATCCTGATCTTACGAAGCAATCGAAGGGTAACGCGGAAGACCCCACAGCCTGGGCCGAACGACTTGCGAAGGTCGATTGGACTGCGGGAAATGTCTCGCGCGGTTCGGTGCTTTTTGCGAATCGAGGCTGTGCGACATGTCATTCCGGTGCCAGGGCGCTTGGACCCGATCTCTCGGGGGTGACTTCCCGACTCTCCCGCTCCGACCTGTTCACCGCGATCGTGTCACCCGGCCTCGACGTTGCCCCCGCCTATCGGACCAGCTTGATTGAAACGCGGGATGGGCTTACGATTTCAGGCCTGATCGCATTTGAATCGGCTGATGGATTAATCGTTCTTACAGGAGGGACGACGACAGTCCGTCTGGCGACCGCCGAGATTGTCTCGCGACACATCAGCACACGATCATTGATGCCCGACCAGCTTCTTCAGGGCGTATCCGACCGGGATCTCGCCGATCTTGACACGTTTCTGAGGTCAATTGTAATTAAATAACATGTGTATAGTTTTACGCGATAATTATGTCACTTATCCGTGAAGAAGCTGCTTCTCCGCGAGTATCACGGCGCCTCGCACCGGCTCTTGAACCCTTGTGATTTTGAGCTCGTAACCCTTCAAAGCGAGGGCGTCGAGAAGGCCTCGCTCGACCTCCTCCGTGTGAAGCAAGAAGCCACCCGCTAGGGCCAATGGCAAGTTCTGTTTCGGAAAGTCCAGTGATCCAGCAACCGCCATGACCATTTCCGCAAGGGCGACGCCCGCGGGACGAAAAATACGCGAGTTGACCTCGCGATCAGAAAGAGATGCCGCCAGGACGCTACTTGCGAGCCCAGCGATTGCACTGCGATCAAAATCGGGCGAATATAACGCGGCGACAATCTGAGCTGGCGAATCGACCGCTAATGCTTGACACAGGTGTCTGCCCAAAAAATCCCCACCTTCCGGTATCGGCTCACGTCCATCAGTTCTGCGGGCGACAAGCCGAAAGGCATCCAAAACGATGGCATATGCACTCCCTTCGTCGCCGATCAGGTGGCCCCAACCTCCCGAGCGTGCTTTGCGACCATCATCCGTCCGGCCTACCGCGATCGACCCGGTTCCTGCGATCACCCCGATGCCCCATCCGTCAGGAGTCCCAGCCGCAACCACAAGGTCACCATCGTTCACTAAAAAGAGCTGTTCGGCCCAGCGCTCGCTTGCATTCCATCCTTCCAGCAAGCTGCGATCCTCGGGCCGATCGAATCCGGCGACACCGAGACACGCAACTCTCACCGGCATTTGATCCAGCTTCGCCTGATCAAACGCTCGGGCGATCGCCAGCGCGAGTGAGCTTTTTGCCTTCAACAACCCAACTGCCTTGGCATTCGAAGCATCGGCCTTACCGATACCGAGGACGGCCCGTCCGTGAAGGGCAAGCCAAGCCGTGGTGGAGGTCCCACCTCCGTCAATGCCGAGCACGAGCTGAGATTCGCTGGAATAGCTCACGAAACTTCCCTTCCGCATCCCGCGCGAACCGCCAGTCGAACCTGACCGCCGTGAGAATCCAGCAAGCGCTGGGCATCCATCGGCGTGACGCACGCGAGCGAGGCGACAATTGCTCTTTTGAGCGATCCGCCGCAGGATTCCAGCAGCACGGCCGCCTCGGTCTCTGGCAGCCCCGCGAGTTCACTAAGCATCCTCCGCGTTCGTATCCTCAGCTTTTCATTTGTGGGCAGAAGGTCCACCATGCGGTTGCCGAGAGTCTTGCCGATTCGGACCATGGCCCCTGTCGTAATCATATTTAAGACCATCTTCGTCGCCGTTCCCGCCTTCAATCGTGTGGAGCCGGCGATCACCTCAGGGCCCACGAGAATCGCGATTTCCAGGTCGACTTCACGTCCGAGTGAACTTGGCCGATTGCAGGCGATCCCGACGGTCGCCGCATTACGGGTTTTCGCCTCTCGCATGGCTCCCAAAACGTAAGGAGTCCGCCCCGAGGAGGCGATTCCGATAACCAAGTCGTCTCGGTTCACGTCGAGGGCGACGATATCCGTGACTCCGCCTGCAGGGTCGTCCTCGGCACCTTCGATCGCCCGGATGAGCGCTGAGTGGCCACCGGCGATCAAGCCTATGACCATCGCGGGGAGCGTGCTAAACGTTGGAGGACACTCCGAGGCATCGAGCACTCCGAGCCTTCCCGAGGTTCCCGCACCCACGTAAATCAAGCGGCCCCCGCGACCAAACCGTTCCGCCGTCCACTCGATCGCCGTGGCGATCGCAATGGACTCCGCCCGCACCGCTGCGACCACCTTTTCATCCTCAACACTCATGAGAGCGACAATCTCAGCGGCGCTCAGGGTGTCGATGGATTCCGAGAGTGGGTTACGCGATTCCGTTGTCAGATGATCTTCGAGCGCCATCGTGTAGTCTTCAAAACATTATTTGTAGATGAGATAGCGATTCCGCAATCGCTTGAATTCGATCAACTCATCTCTCCAGACGTCGGCAACCTCTTTCGGCGCTCGACCTTTAAGAACGGCTTGGTAACTCGGCTCGTCCGCGAGCATTTTGAGGAAGCCGTCGGGTTTCCAGTCGTCGGGATGGAGTCGATGCAAGACCCCCGCCATCCCGATTCCCAACGACACCGGCTCAAAGCAATCACGATCGATGATCTGGATATAAACACCACCACACTCCTTGCCGGAAAACTGACGCTCCTTCGGTGAGAATCGAATTGGGACGAAGCGCACGCCTGGCAGTCCGAGAGTGTTCAACGCCGCGGCGAATGCGATTGGGTCGATATAAGGCGCGCCCACCCGCTCGAAGGGCGTGTCGGTCCCCCGACCAGTGGCCAGATTACTCGCTTCCAACAGGCCGACACCTGGATAGAGTAACGCTTGAGTCAGACTTCTCATATTCGGCGAAGGATTGACCCAGAGTAAGCCGGTCCGATCGTAGAGATC
>JAYVYS010000707.1:0-3510 GCA_043784005.1 Isosphaeraceae bacterium | reverse complement strand
AAGGCGCATTATTTGTACAAGAAAGATCGCGATTACGTCGAGATGAGCGGCGAGATTGTGATCGTCGACGAATTCACCGGCCGGCTCATGACGGGTCGGCAATGGTCGGATGGTTTGCATCAGGCGGTCGAGGCGAAAGAACGGGTCAAGATCAAAGAAGAGAATCAGACCCTCGCGACCATCACGCTTCAGAACTTTTTCAAACTTTACAAGAAACTCTCAGGCATGACCGGCACGGCCATGACCGAGGCCGACGAATTTTACAAGGTCTACAAGCTGGATGTGGTCGCCATCCCGACCAACCGCCTCCTCACGCGCGACTCTTATCCCGACGTGATCTATCGATCCGACCGCGAAAAGTACCACTCGATCCTTGAAGAGCTTCGCGAGGTCCACGCAACCGGCAGGCCGATCCTCGTTGGTACAACGTCGATCGAGAAGTCGGAAGAGATCGCCGCGATGCTTCAACGGCACGGGATCGCCCACCAAGTCTTGAACGCGAAATACCACGAGCGCGAGGCTGAGATCGTGGCGCAGGCGGGTCGAAAAGGTGCCGTCACGATCGCCACGAATATGGCGGGCCGCGGCACCGACATCATTCTTGGCGGCAACCCGGAATTCATGGCCTGGGCCGATCTTAAACGGCTAAACAACGAGGACGCGCGTCCGCTCTACCCGACCCGGCTGGAGGTTCCTTCGCAGATCTGGAATGAGGCTGTTGAAAAGTATGAGCCCGAGATGAAGGCCGAGGGGCGCGAAGTCGCCGCCCTGGGAGGTCTTCACATCATCGGCACCGAGCGCCATGAAAGCCGCCGGATCGACAACCAGCTTCGAGGCCGTGCGGGTCGACAAGGTGACCCCGGTTCGTCTCGGTTCTTCCTCTCTCTTGAAGATGATTTGATGCGGAAGTTCGCGGGCGAGTGGGTGTCGGCCGTGCTGACGCGCCTCGGCATGGAAGAGAACGAAGCGATCGAGAGCAGGCTCGTCTCTCGAAGGATTGAAGGCGCTCAGAAGAAAGTCGAAGAGCGCAACTTCGACTCACGTAAAAACCTGCTCGAATATGACGAGGTCATGGACGAGCAACGCAAACGGATCTACACCTTTCGCCAGCGACTGCTCGACGGTGTGCCGCCAAAGGATTCGATCCTGGAGATGATCGACGGTCAGGTCAAGGACGCGGTTACCCGCTTTCTGGCCGATGACTATGGGCTTTCCAGCTTCGCGGAGTGGGCCGGTCAACGGCTCGGAGTCGAGCTGTCCGCGAAGGAATTCAAGAACCTTCCGTTCGCAGAGGCACAGGTCGAGGCAAAGCACCACGCCGAGATCGAGCTTCGCGATACCATCCGTGAGGCGGTCGAAGAGAATCTTCCCTCCGACGCTGAACCCGAAGATTGGACCTGGGCTTCACTCGTGAACTGGGCCAACACCCGGTTCGGCTTGACCCTTAAAGACAAGGACTTGAAACGGTTCGCCAAGTCTGACCGGGACGAATTCGAGTTCGGGCGCGACGACCTTGAGGAGTTTCTCGTCGAAAAGGCATCAGAGTCGATGAAAAAAGTCGAGCTCGGCGAGGCCCATGAGTTCCTCGCCGAGGATTGGGGTCGGCGCTCGCTCGCTGGCTGGCTCCACCACAAGTTTGGCCTCGTCGTCGACCCGTCGGAATGGGCCAAGCTGCCGAAGGACGAGGTGACCCGACGCATTCAGGGGCTGGCACGTTCGCACTACAACACAAAAGAGGCGGAGTTTCCGGTTCGCGTCGGCTTGAGCCGATTCTTACATGAGCGGACCCAGACCCAGCCTGCCCGTTACGACCGGGATGGGCTCGCGGCATGGGCATCGCAGCGGTTCCACACTCTGGTGGACCCGGAGGAATTGCAACTCAAGCTCCGCCCCGAGATCGAGTCGATGCTCCTGGACATCGCTCACAAGCACTATCCCGGAGCGGCCGTCGCCGCGGCGCTTGAGGAAAAGTTGAAGGCCGCGTTCGGCCCCGAACCGACAGGTCCCAAATTCGTCGCGCCCGAACCCGATGACGCGGCTCTTGGCGCTCTGGCCGCCTGGGCTCGCGACACTCTGACAGTCGAGACGAATGCGGCGGAACTTCGGGAAAAGGGCCGCGAGGAGAGCCGTCTGTTACTGGTCAACGCGCTCGACACGATGCATCGTTCCGAGATGCGGGAAATGGAGAAGGTCTTACTCCTTCAGTTTCTCGACTCGAGTTGGATGGAACACCTGCGAGCGATGGATCATCTTCGCAGTTCCGTCGGTCTTCAGGGGTATGCCCAGAAAGACCCGAAGGTCGAATACAAGCAAGAGGGCATGAAGATCTTCGCGGAGATGTGGAGTGGCGTTTCCGACAAGGTGACGGACCTGATCTTCCGGGTCGAGAGTTTTGACCCTGAGTTCCTCTCCTACCTCGGTGCCCGATGGCAGCTCGATCGAGCCCAGACAATCCATCAGGCCGCCCCTTCCGAACTTGCCAACGCCTCGGCGCCCAAGTCAGAGATCCAGGTGCGACAAGAGGCCGCGATCGCCGCGAGCCAGAATTCGGCTGAGAAAAAGCACGAACCGGTCCGAAACGTTGGCAAAAAGGTCGGTCGAAATGATCCCTGCCCGTGTGGTTCGGGTAAAAAGTTCAAATCCTGCTGCATGCGCAAGGAAGCTGCGAGCGACATTTTTTGATCCCGCACGAAGTCAATTCCGACGCGAATATCAACATTCGCGCTCGAAGCGGTGACCGAATCGGCTCAATTCTCACCGTGCGAGGAAGCCGTAAGTTATTGAAATTCATAAAGTAAGGCGGACGATGCCTCCGCCGTGTTCGCTCTCGAAGAACACGCAAGTCTTACGCGATGCCACTGCGGAGTGACTTCCCATCACGATTTGGCTCACGGACGTTGAGAGATCCGATCAGGCCGGGCACACGGATTGCGGTGTCTTTTCGGCTTAACTCGGGCAGAAGCCGGATCGGCCCGGGATGATGATGGGGAAAGGATTCCCGATGCCCTTAGTGTTGAACGCGATCTACGCGGTTCTCTTACTCGCCTGCTCGCCGTTTCTCGCCTATCGAGCGGCGCGTTCGGGTAAGTACCGCGACGGTTGGTCGGAAAAATTCCTAGGCAACGCCCCCCTTCGAATCGGCGAAGGGCGATGCATCTGGTTTCACGCCGTGAGCGTGGGTGAGGTGCTCCTGCTCAAGCCCGTTCTCAACGAGATCAGCCGACGAAGACCGGGCTGGCAACTGGTGGTCTCGACGACAACGCGCACAGGGCTTGGTGTCGCCAGACGAGCCTACCCAGATCTCGTGACTTTCTACGCCCCGCTCGATTTTAGCTGGGCGACCCGTCGGGCTGTCTCCCGGATCAGACCGTCGGTCCTCGCATTGGTAGAACTCGAACTTTGGCCGAATCTCGTCCTTGCCACCAAAAAAATTTGGTGCGCGAGTCGCGATTGTGAACGGTCGGCTAAGCCCGAAAAGCCATCGCGGCTATCGAGCGATCCGAGGACCGC
>JAYVYS010000706.1:0-13247 GCA_043784005.1 Isosphaeraceae bacterium | reverse complement strand
GCGCGATTCCCCGAGGAAGCGGGGATGACGTATTGGGTTTCCTACCGCTCGGTCGGACCGAGCGTCAAACCCATTGAGGCAACCTTTACAACTCCGGCGGCCAAGCGCGTCGCTCCAACAACGGTCGTCACCCGCGTCTCGCCGGCTCGCGACGTGTTGCCCGAAAACCTTCTGAAGCTCTACATCGAATTCTCCGCTCCGATGAGCTTTGGCCAGGCCTATGAACATCTCAAGCTTCTCGACTCGGAAGGGAAGGCCCTCGACCTACCGTTCCTGGAACTTGGTGAGGAACTCTGGGATCCTCGTCGGATGCGGTTCACCTTGCTCTTCGATCCCGGACGGATCAAGCGCGGATTGAAACCTCGCGAAGAGCTAGGACCGGTTCTGGAGGCGGGAAAGTCGTACACGTTCGTGGTCGAACCCGACTGGAACGACGCGAAGGGGAACCCTCTCAAGACGGGTTTCCGAAAGTCCTTTCGCGTCGGACCCCCTGACGCGACGACTCCCGACCCCGCGTCCTGGCGGTTCGAACCTCCCGCGCTCAACTCGACCGAGCCCCTTCTGATCAGGTTTCCCGAGCCGCTCGACCGTGCCATGTTGGGTCGCGTGTTGGCCGTTGTTGATGGAGCCGACAAACCCCTGGTCGGAAAAATCGCAATCGGCGATGAGGAGACGACCTGGTCGTTCGCCCCCGAATCTCCCTGGCTTCCCGGTCGCTATGCCCTGCTCGTGGATAAGTCCCTCGAAGATCTCGCCGGCAACAGCATCGGGCGACCGTTCGAGGTCGATGTCTTCAAGGTCGAGAAGACGTCGAGCGACGGAACGGTTCGGCTCAAATTCGAGCCGATTTCGCGATCATCGCGGTGAAGTCTGAAGCAGTGCGAGCGTCGCCCATCCCGTTGTGGAAAGGCGCTGGGCGTAACTCTCCGCGCCCGCGGGACGGGTGGTCTCGCGCCAGCTCCCATCTGCAAGTTGAGTCGCGATGAGAAACGCTCGACCACGCTTGATCCGATCGCGAATGTCGTCGTCAGGAATGAGCCGGACCAGGGCCAAAACGGCGAGCGCGGTATCAAAGGGCTCGGGGGATGCGTTGATGAACGGTCCCCAACCGCCTTCTGGAGATTGACCCACCCGAAGGATCTTTAACGCCCGTTCCCGAATGGCATTGACCTCGGCGTCCTTCCTCGCGGCAGAGGCGAGAAGCGCGATCGAGCCATCCATCACGTTCTCGATCGATCGAGAAAGGAGCCGGCGTTCGGCTTTCGCGACGTACTCGCGATATCGAACCGGGTCCGCATATTCCAGGGTATCGCGAGCGGAGAGGGTTGCCAGCGGACCTCCATACGCCGCGGGCGAGCCGGTCGCATTCTCTCCGTCTTCGATCGGCCACGAACCATCGGCCCTTTGGTCGCGAGCGAGTTGCTCGGCAGCGCGATCGAGGGGCAATCGGGTCTTGATGAGGCCCGATTTCGTGGCCGACGCCAGGGCGGATGCGAATTGAACTCGCGCAAGGACTTTGTCGCTGAACGGGCCTTCGCCCCCGTTATGGTCCCAGCGGTCTGGGGCACTCAGCCATTTCGTGGTATCGGCCACTGCGCTCTCGGGAACATCGGCCTTGAAAGGACCCGGCCGCTTCATCGCCTCGAAAAGGGCACGAGCCGCGTCTCCGTTATTATGGCAGGAGTAGCACTTGTGCTCTTTTGACCAGAGTGGCACTTCGAGCGCGAGATACGCCAGCGCCTTGCGTTCGGGAGCCGAGACCTCGGGGGCGGTCGCGAAGCCTGCCAGAAGCGTCAAGATCGGCAACCACCAAAGAACGATTCGGAGTCTTTCGCCCGCGCGCCATTCCAACTTCCGGTCCAGTCTCGGCAATGCGCCCGCCTGTTTCTTCACGCCCGGATGAGTTGAGTCAGAGCGTACTCGACCTGTTTCATCTTCACGGGTTTATCCAAAATGATGAGACGGTCGCCCACGGGAAGCTGGTCTCTCAACGCTCGTTGACGAGGGCCCAAAAGTACCAGGGCGTAGAGTTGATGCCCTTCGTCGTGTGCCTTGTCGTGCATGTCGACGAGCCAATCGATCCCTTCTTCACCCAGGCCGTCGAGGTCGAAAATCACGGCATCGGGGGGGCTCTCGCGAAACCGTTCCGCGGCGACCTCGGCATTCGCGACGAGGATCACCCGGTAGCCGAGTTTCGAGAGGCTCTTCCGAAAGGCATCCTGAATGGGGGCCTGGTTCTCCACGCAGAGGACCGTTTTTTTTGGGGCAGCTGTGTGCCCCGCACCGAGCTGATGGCCCGCCGCATCGCCGGAAGTGAACGTTCCAGGGCTCCGGATGAACATGTCGTCAAGGTTTCCGAGGAAGTCGTCTTCCACATCGCCGCCGGTCTCCAGTCCGCTAATGCCGCCTTTCACCCGGGACTCGAATTTTTCGAGGTCTTCGATGACGTCCCTCATGTTTTGATAACGTGCTTTCAGGTCGATCTTCATCATCTTGTCGACGACGTGCGCAACCTCGGGGTCGGTCTTGAGCCGGTGGTCGGCCAGCGGGACGATCGAGTTGAAGGGCCGCAGCAGCATCTTCTGGAGCATATCCTTGCTCTCGGCTTCCTTCATGGGAATGGTGCCGGTGATCATCTGATAGAAGACGCAGCCGAGGAAATAGATGTCGGATCGGGGATCGCCTTTCTCACTTCGACAGGTCCGTTCGAGCGCCGAGTAGTCGACCGTGCGCTGACTTTGCATCGCGCCCTTGGGGTCTTCGCCTGTGATTCCCGCGAGTCCGAAATCGACGAGCTTGGCCTCGCCAGCGTTGGAGATGAGGATATTCGTGCCCTTGATGTCGCGGTGGGTGATTCCTTTGTCGAACGAATACTTCAAGCCGCGGGCCATTCCCAGCATCAAGGGGAGCGCGTCCTCCGCGGAGAGTCTGCCGCGAATCTTGAGGAAGTCGCGCAGATTCGCACCTTCCACGTATTCCATGATCATAAAGGCGCGCTTTTCTTCATCGCCATGTTCGATGATGCGCACGATGTTTTCGTGCTTCATCTTCATGCCGGCCTCGGCCTCGTTGTGAAAGCGCTCGATGGCTGCGGGATCGTTCAAGAACCGGTTCCGCAGCACCTTGACGGCAACCGCCGATCTATCCTCGGGCTTGACTCCACGATAGACCCGCGCGAACGTTCCCTCGGCGAGGTGAAACAAGACCTTGCACCCCCCGTAAAAGAATCCGGAGGGGTCCGACTTTTTGAGACGATCAATCTGCCAGGATGTGAGCAGCCCCTTGCGAAGGAATGAGCGTGAGACTTCCTCGATCGAACCGTTCTCGGCGTCGGCCGTGGCCTCGCGTGCCTCGGCGCGGGTAACCAGGCCGATCATCGCGGCGTGGTCGGCGAGAGATTGGGCGTCTAAGTCAGGCATGGCGGATGCTTCCTTGTCGGAACGGGCCAGACCGGAAGGCAAGAATTCTTTGAATGCGCAGGCGATCGCTTCACACGATCAAAGGCGTTGCCGCCATCTTAACAAATGGATTCTATCGCGGAAGCATCCACGGTCGCAACGAGCATGAGAATTGCAAAGCTCGGATCAAACTGGAAGACCGGAACCGGAAGCGAACCACGGAGATCGGAGAGTCCGCCAAGGGAAAGTTGGGCAAACGGGCGAGAAGAATCGGGCTGCATCAAATCCATTCGTTTTCGGAGGTGCTCTCTCGTTTTTCTTCGCGATTGCTTGATTCTTGCCGGTCAATCCCTTCTGTTCGCCAGAGTCCGTGTTTCCCATTCGACTTTCCGATTCGCCGGGTGGCCCGAGAAGTTCGATGGTGTTCCGCACCGACTTTTCCGATCGTATCACTGCCGCGCACTACTCTTGCCAACGTAAGCAGTGAGAATCCTGCCCGATTTCGTGTTTGCCGCGCCGACGACCCTCGCTTACCTCTTTGATTTCGGAGTGGGAACATCGGCCCTGGGGAGGCTGCGGGTCAGCATCTGCGCGGAATTTGGTTCAGGCGGATCGTCAAAGACGGTGTCGGTCCTCTCTCGGCCCTCTGTTTTCGCCTCACCTCTTTTCCTCATCTCATGGATTACCTTGAATGGAAAGTTCGTCCATCGCGAGCGTCTCGATTTGTTTTATCGAAGATCGTTGATGGATGTCATGTCCGCGTCGAATTTTGATAAGCGAGTTTCTAGTACAGCAACTGGTGTCCCGGAATCAGGGATTTTATCGAAGAAAACGGCACGACGTTGTGTCGAACATTTGGTGTAAGTCGATGCTCTTTATAGGCTTGACGAAAATCGATCGAGAGCGAAAACGGAATCCAAACGGGTCTGCCAGAGGGCTGGCACTCGCGTGGCGTAGAGTGGGTTTCAGACGTGCCTCGGGGATGAGAGAAACGTCAAGGAAATGTGGATGTAGTGGGATGGGCCGTACCCAAGGAAGGAGGGGATGACGGCGGGCCATCTCTGGTTCGGGGCCTTGGAGGCTTGCAAGCCACGCGGCTTAACCTGACAGCCCCTTGTGAGGAGTGCAGCACGTTATGGAACGATCAAGCGGCTCGAAGCGACGCATCTCGACTCCTCCGGCCACCGAGTCGACAGCGATTCCGGCCACGATCAAAACCAAAACTAAAAGCAAAACGAAGACTAAGGCGACGGAGCCTGGCTCTTCGGAGGTTTCCGCCAAGCCCGTCTCCCATCTGAAACCTCATGCCGAAGCTTTGGAATCCGGTGAGGATGTTCAGGATTGGATCAATCGACGCGCCACCGCTCAGGCGACTCGCGCAGCCAACGCTCGTCAGGTGAGTGGACGGCGTCGGTTCGTCGATCCGACGACCTGCGAACGCGACTACACAAACGCCGAGATGGAATTCATGCAGGCCATGCACGATTACAAGATCAGCAGCGGGCGCATGTTTCCGACCTGGAGCGAGGTGCTTGAGGTCCTCAAATCGCTCGGCTACGAGAAGGCGGGCATGGAAGCGCTCTCGGCAGTCGTCGCTGGCATGGGAGTTGCGCATCGGGCCTGAGCGTCAACGACGAATCCCGCACGGATCGCTCTTCTCCGACTTTGCGACCAGTACGCCCAAGACGTGATGCCACCCACGGATCTCACGAGAGCCTTGCCACGCTTCGGCGACCAGGTGAAGCAAGGTAATGGTAGGTCTCCGCGCGAAAATGAACACGATTGACATCTAGGTGCGAACCGCCTATCGTGAACCTAATCCGTTCATTGGTAAGCGGTTTCGTTCCAGTTTGTCCCACCGAGTTTCATGAGCGTACGCACACGTTTTGCCCCAAGCCCCACGGGCTTCCTTCATATCGGCGGTGTTCGCACGGCCCTCTTCAACTGGCTCTTGGCACGAGGTCATGGCGGCGAGTTTCTTCTCAGGATCGATGATACCGACCAGCAACGGCACGTCGAAAACGCGGTCGAGATGATCCTCGACGGCTTCCGATGGATGGGGATGGACTGGGACGAAGGCCCGGAAGTCGGCGGCCCTCATGGTCCGTATTTTCAATCCCAGCGCGGCCATCTGTACACGGCCGCGGCCGCCAGGCTGGTCGAGTCGGGCCATGTCTACAGGGACTATAGTACTGAGGCCGAGCGCGCCTCGGAAAAAGCGGCCGCCGAGGCCTCGAAGATCGCCTATCGCTTTCGAGGCAAGCCGATCTCCGACGTTGATCTCGCCCGTTATGAGTCCGAGGGACGCCCCTTCGCGTTGCGGTTCCGTGTGCCGACCGGCAAGACGATCGTTCTTCAGGATCAGATCAAAGGGCCTGTCGAACTCAAAACCGACGAGATCGCAGACTTCGTGATCGTTCGGCCTGATGGCACTCCGCTCTACAATTTCGCGAGCGTCGTCGATGACGTTGACATGCGAATTACCCACGTGATCCGCGCCGAGGAGCATCTCTCGAACACTTTTCCGCAGCTTTTAGTCTTCGAGGCCCTGGGCCATTCACTGCCGACATTCGCCCACATCCCCTTTGTCGCGGAGCCGGGCTCCAAGAAAAAGCTCTCGAAGCGCAAAGGCGAAGAATATAAGAAGATCGACGTCCTTGTGTATTTGCACGAGTACCGCGACCGGGGCTATCTGCCCGGCGCGATGATGAATTACCTCGCCCGTCTCGGCTGGAGCTACGACGACTCCCAGGAGCTTTTCAGTGGGGCTGAACTCCTGGAGAAGTTCACGCTCGAAAAGGTGAATAGCTCTCCCGCCAGCCACGACCCGGATAAGCTTTTCTGGATTCAGGGCGAGTGGATGAAGCAGCTCACCCTGGACCAAAAGGTCGAGGGGGCCCTCCCATTCCTGTTGAAAGAGGGACTGGTTGTCGAGCCGATCTCCGAAGCCACCCGCGCGAGGATCGCCGCGGTGATCACGGCATTGGGCGACCGACTGAAAGTTTTTTCGGACGTGATCAAGCTGGGTCGCTATTTCTTCACAGAGACGGTCATGTTCGATCCCGATGCCGTCAAAAAGCGGCTCAAAAAAGATGGCGTGCCCGACACGCTCCGCGCACTCGACGGGCTTCTCGCGTCGGTTGAGCCCTACGACCTGCCTACCCTGGAAAAAGCCATCCACGATTTCGCGGAACACGGCGGGAAGAAGATGGGGGACGTTGTGAACGCGCTCCGCGTCGCGACCACGGGTCAAGGGGTTGGACCGGGACTTTACGACTGTCTCGTCATTCTGGGCCGTGACAAAACTCGTTCGAGAATCGGTGCGGCCTTGACGATGCTTGAGGGGGCTTGAGTTGTCGGGAGGTCTTGGAGCATGCCCGAGCGCGCCCCATCTCCATCACTGCGGATTTCGAGGACAAAGCCCCGGCGGCGTCGGGTTTTTCGAGCGTTGCTTTTGCTTATCGTTGTGGCTTTCGGGGCGTTCTACATCACGAGTCTGAATGCGTCGCGTCACCGCCTTGACGTGACACTGTTGAATCGCACCGATGGGGCGATCACGGAGGTGTCGTTCGGCGATCCCTCCCCCGTCACGCCCTTTGACAGGATCGAAAACGGTGCCAGGGTCCAGATCAGTGTTCCGTTCACAGACGTGCTGGTTGTCTCCTTCCGTGGTCCCGATCATCAATTCCGAACCCGCGATTTCGCGTGCCACGATGTTTGGGGCTTGAGTCATCGACTGGAAATCACGCTCGAAAAGAAGGTTCCTTACGTCTCGCGACTCTCGACGTATCAAATGTCTTGGCTGATCGGGGCGAAGACCACTCATCGTCAACCGTACAATTTCGGAGATCCGATGAAGCTCTACCCGCCCGCCGAGCCGGACATCCCGAATTTGGAGTCACCCCGATGACCCTGACGAAACGACATCGAGGCGCATTGATCGTGGCCGTGATCGTCGCCCTGGTCATCGGGTCGGAAGTGGCTCTTGAGCTTTATTACCGGGGAGAAGCCCTGGTTGTCGTCGAGAATCTCGGGGCGGAGCCGGTCGAAGGCTTGACTCTGATCAACGGGACGGAACGGGTCGAATTCGGGAAAATTTCCGCAGGTGGGCAGGCGAAGATCTACTTGGCGGGCAAGGGAGAGAACACGCTGCGGCTTGAATTTCGCCAGCGTGGCAACGCGTTGACGAATTACCAACTTCCTGGCTTCGCCGCCTCGCAGATGTATCGGGAAGGCTACAAACTGCGGGTCCGACTTCGCTCCAACGAGGTCGAGCGGTTTCAGGAAGAATCCGAGCCCGCGACTCCGCTCGGGCGAGTCGCGCATTCGTTCTGGAAACGATTCACCAACTACCTTGAATCGGAATACAAGGGGTTGAATGGACCCCCTTGAAACCTTGCGTTCGTGGCGATTCCGCCGCAAGCCACAGGTCGGGATTGACCCCGAGAGGGCGTTTCGGGGACGCTAGTCCGACGGAATTCTCACTTATTGTCATGAGTGTCCACGGAGACCCCTTCATGTCCTTGCTGGTCGTCGGTTCGGTGGCGTTTGACACGGTGGAAACCCCGCACGGAGTGGTCGAGAAGGCACTCGGCGGCTCTGCCACGTTTTTTTCGTATGCCGCCAGCTTCTTCACGCCTGTCCGCCTCGTCGGGGTCGTCGGCGAAGACTTTCCCCACACTCACCGCGAAATGCTCGAAGCCAGGAATGTCGATACCTCCGGCCTGGTCGTTGAAAAAGGAGGTAAAACCTTCCACTGGAAGGGCCGTTACCAGGGCGATATGAATACCGCCGAGACCCTTGAGGTGCATCTCAATGTCCTGGGCACGTTTGACCCGGACCTCTCGCCGAAGTTCGCGGAAACACCTTACGTCTTCCTCGCCAACGGCAGTCCTTCGATGCAGCGTAAGGTGCTCTCACAGTCAAAGAACCGAAAGCTCGTCGTCGCCGACACAATGAACTTCTGGATCGAAACTCAGCGCGATGAGCTGAACGCCCTGCTCAAGGAAGTCGACGGCCTGGTCCTCAACGACGCCGAGGCCCGGATGCTGACCGAAGAGGTCAACCTCGTCCGCGCGGGCTGGAAAGTGCTCGATCTCGGGCCGAAATTTGTGATCATCAAGAAGGGCGAGCATGGCGCGATGTTCTTGAGTGCCGAGGAAACCTTTGTCATGCCCGCCTACCCCGTCGCGGATGTCGTCGATCCGACCGGCGCGGGTGACAGCTTTGCGGGCGGCTTCATGGGTTACCTCGCCTCCACCGGCAAGACCGACATGGCCACACTCAAGACGGCCTTGGCGTATGGAACGGTGGTCGCCAGCCTGAATGTCGAGGACTTCAGCCTCCGTCGATTTCAGCGAACCGAACGCGGCGAGATCGACCAGAGGCTCGCGTCGTATCGTGGGATGATGAGTTTCTAACACACGATGACCGATGGCTCAAACGGATCGGTCATCGATGATTCGTCATCCGCGCATCCTTTTCCTCTCCGGCAACGCTCCCCCCGCGATCGACGGCGTGGGGGATTACACCGATCGATTGCTTGAGGAACTTCGCCGCCAGCGCCCGGAATGGCGATGGATCTGGCTCTCGCGTCGACCTCGATGGTTTTCATCCGCCATCACGCGACGAAGCGGAGTTCCGCTCTTTCGGCCGTCGAGAACCTGGGCGAATCTCAAACGCGCGATCGTCGCGGCACGGTCGCTTCGTCCCGACGATATCCTCCATGTTCAGGAAGAGCTGTATTCCTTCCACGAAACCACCGCGGCGCTGGAAATCGCGAGGGCGACACGTGCCAAGATCGTGACGACACTCCACGAATTTCACTCCGAACATCTCAACGTCGCCATCACGTCCGATTTGGTGAAAGCCTCGGATTTCGTGATCGCGAACGATTCTCGGACCACCGCGCGCTGTCTGGCGGCGACAGGTCGGGCTGTGGATCGAATTCTCTGGAGCGGTGCCACAATCCCCCCCCCTGCCCTGCGGGATCGGCCGAAGGTTCGTCCGGGTTTGATGGTGACTTTCGGGTTTCTCTCGGGGCTAAAATCGCTGGAAACCCTGCATGAATCGTTGAAGGTGGTCAGGATCTCACGTCCTGATCTGATCTGGCGGATCATCGGCCCGTTCGAGCCCAAGACTAATCCGGAACACGCTGCGCTTGCCGAACGGTTTGAACCCGATACCGCGTGGATCGAGCTCACTGGCGCTGTGACCGACCTGAAGCGACTGCGACACCTCCTCGCTGAGGCTCAGGCGATGCTATTGCCGTTCGCCGACGGGGCGTCGACCCGTCGCGGAACCCTGCAAGTCGCCTGGGCGTTCGGCCTTCCCACGGTGACCACCCCCTCGCGAGAGCCGACCGACGCGATTGCTCACGGCGAAAACGTGCTGCTCGTGAGTGAACACCAAGGCTGGGCCGACGCAGTGTCGCGCATCTTATCGGACCAAGCTCTCGCCGAACGACTCCGAGCCGGAGGGCTCACGTCGGCGGAACGCTTCTCATGGCCGAAGCTCGCGAGTGAGCATCTGTCGATTTATGAAGCGATTCTGGACAAACATTCACTCACGTCATGATCGACTCGCCCGGATCAACCCCAAGCCCGGCACTCCCGGCTCGGGAATGGTCTCGATGTGTGCGAATCCCTCACGCCTAAGTACCTTTTCAACCCGCTCGCGACAGCCGGGCCGAAAGAGGTCGTGATATTCGACGACGACCCGCTTGATCCGCTTCCAGACCTCCGCGCTCGCCGCTTCAACAATCTCGATCTCGGAGCCTTCCACGTCAATCTTAAGCAGGTCTATCATGTCGACCCCTGATTGCTCAACGGCGAACGTGAGATCCACCGCTTGCACGTTTTCGCCGTCCTCCGTGGTCGTCACACGTTCAAAAAGTGAGCGATGGCCCGACGACTCCGCCCGTCGCAGATTGACGACTTTGGAAAGGTCGGACACCGCGAAAGGATAGACGCGGACCGACGACTCCAGATGGTTGGTCGCGAGGTTCTGTTCGAGCCGCGCGCGGCTCTCGGCGGCGGGTTCGAAGCTCAGAACGTGAATCCCCCGCGCCTGGCCCTGAAGCCAGAGCGCGAAGAACCCGATGTTGGCCCCGAGGTCGAGCACGGTGTCGGTCGATTTCGGAGTGTAGAATCCACCCTGACTGTAAACGCGGTCGAGAAAGAT
The DNA here is from genome assembly GCA_043784005.1 of Isosphaeraceae bacterium. Taxonomy (GTDB): domain Bacteria; phylum Planctomycetota; class Planctomycetia; order Isosphaerales; family Isosphaeraceae; genus JAYUFP01. The sequence continues at coordinate 2,667 of JAYVYS010000706.1, read as the reverse complement.
TTCGCGAAAGAGCAGGATCGCGTCGTCGTTCGGACCGTGATGCAAGGTCAGGCCGCTCCTCAAGAAGAATGGAGGAAGTGGACTCCGCACTTTGTACGCCGACCATATCTCGCTCCAGTTTCGGAACGAGACGATGAATTGCGCCAGGGTTCGGGCTGCGCGGAGCTTTCCGAGAATGTGACTGATCATCCTCAGCGGTTCTCAAATCGGATCAAGGGATCATCTTCGCTAAACCTCGTTGTCAACCCAACGATCCGTCAGAGGGTTGTCATGTGTGGTTTTGACTTTCGGGTCAAGTTTGGAGAAACTTTGCCAAGGCCCGTCCCACCGAACATCGACTTTCTCCACTCTCATTCCCCAAAACCAATCTCCACACCGAATCCATGCGAGCCGAACCCTGTCGTCATCGTTCGGATCACCCAGCGCGATGTGGTAGATCTTTTGCGCGGCGAAATTGGTGGAAATCCACCACGGCGAGCCAAACCAGCGACGCTCCGAATGAAGGACCTCTAATCCATTGTCGTGTGCCCACTTCTCGATGTACTTCTCGCCACCTATTTGAATCGATCTGACTAACTGGAAAGACGAATAGCCCATCACGAGAAACCATGCAAGTAGAAACACAAGACAGGAAACAAAAACAATGATTATCAAAAACACATATAAAATATTTGAGAATACGTTCATTTCATAAAAACCCCCGGCCAAAATCACCGATCGATACTCGGCGGCTTTGCCTTGATCATGATCATAGCAAATTCGCTCCTCGACGAGTGGCCGTTGTATTCGTACAATTCGTGATCGATCTTCCTCGCCTGCAAGGCCTTCTGTTTGCGGAACCTATGCCCGACACCACGCGTACCTTTATCGCGATCGCGGTTCCCGAGACCCTGAATCTTCGGCTTACCCGCCTTCAACAGCAACTCTCGGGCGAGTTGACGGGTGTGCGATGGAGCGCGACTCCGCCGTTTCACGTCACTCTAGCGTTCCTGGGCGAGGTCGATCATACCGACCTGCTCCCCGTCTGCCGGGCCGTGGAAGAGGCCGCCGCGGCGTTCTCGCCGTTTTCGCTCAAGCTCGATGGCATCGGTGCTTTTCCCGACCCCACCAAGCCTCGTGTGATCTGGACGGGGATCTCGGGACCCGGTGTCGAACCGCTTTCAGAACTGCAACGCGCGCTGGCGAAGGCTGTGGCCGGGGTCAACTACGCGACCGATAACAAGCCGTTCCACCCGCACGTGACGCTTGGCAGGGTCGATTCCGGTCGGGGACGAGGGCGAATCAAAAGTGAAGGCCCTCCGCCCGATATGTCCCGCCTGGTGAGTCATTATCGGACGTGGCACGCGGGTCCGTTCCCGGTGACGCAGCTCGTCACGTATTCCTCGACGACGAATCGAGATGGACCGAGCTATGCCGCGCTCGGGCGTGCGTCGCTTGCTTCGAAAAAAGCCGTCGTCACCTGACTTGACTCCGGCCGTTTTTTCGTGATACTGTAGTGTCCTTGTGTACAGAATAAATTTATCGACGAGGGAGGGATCGCCGTGGCGAAGCGACAGGCGGCGGTGGAGTCGAAGCCGGCGGCATCGGCCGAAGAGCGGGCCTTGAATAACGCGATCAGTCAGATCGAAAAGACCTTCGGTGCCGGGTCGATCATGAAAATGGGCGAGGGGAGCCATATGGAGATCGAAGGGATTTCCACCGGGGCGATCTCTCTCGACCTGGCATTGGGGGGCAAGGGGTTGCCTCGGGGACGAATCATCGAGCTTTTCGGGCCGGAGTCGAGCGGAAAAACGACCATCGCTCTCCATGCCGTCGCGAACGCTCAGCGCATCGGCGGAGTGGCCGCCTTCATCGACGCCGAGCACGCGCTCGACCCGACGTGGTGCAAAAAGCTGGGTGTGAATATCGAATCTTTGCTCGTGAGCCAGCCCGGCAGCGCCGAGGAAGCGCTTCAGATCGCCGAGATGTTGGTGTGCTCAAACGCCGTCGACATTATCGTGATCGACTCGGTGGCCGCCTTGGTGCCCAGGGCCGAGATCGAGGGCGAGATTGGCGATACGCACGTCGGCCTGCAGGCCCGCTTGATGAGCCAGGCGCTCCGGAAGCTGACCCCGGCGATCTCTCGGTCGAAGTGTGTCTTGATCTTCATCAATCAGATGCGAGAAAAGATCGGCGTGATGTTCGGCAGCCCGGAGACGACCCCCGGCGGGCGAGCGCTCAAGTTTTACAGCTCTTGCCGGATCGACGTCCGCCGGATCGGACCCGTGAAGGAAGGCGAAGAGATCACGGGCTCGCGCGTGAAGGTGAAGGTGGTCAAAAACAAGGTCGCGCCGCCGTTCCGGATCTGCGAATTCGACATGATGTACACGAGCGGTATTTCCCGAGAGGGCGATTTGCTCGACCTTGCCCTGACCGACAAACTCGTCGAAAAGTCAGGCTCCTGGTTCAACTATGGTGACATCAGGATCGGTCAAGGTCGAGAGAACGCGAAGCAGTATTTCCGCGATCATCCCGAAATCGCCGAAGAGATCACCACAAAGGTGATGTCCAGCCGCGCCGGGACCAACGGATCGGTGACCAAGGATCTCGGTGAAGACGCCGACGAAGAGTGATCGCAAGGTTGGCAATGCGAAGAATGTAGGATCGGGTGGGGGGGGGGGGGGGGGG
>JAYVYS010000705.1:0-2106 GCA_043784005.1 Isosphaeraceae bacterium | reverse complement strand
TCAGAAGTCGGCCCTCAAGGCGTTTACACACGATTGAGCTAGCGGCGATAGCGCGATAATGGCATGGTGGATTCCTTTGATTGTCGTCGAAAAAACCCGAATCTCAAGGATCAAGGTGTTGATCTTTACTCGCTGGAGCGACGCTTGTCGAGAAGATCGTTCAGGGTCAATATCAAAATCCTCTCGTTGTCGCGCTTCCGGCTCTTGCTTCAACCACTTCCGGAACCGATGATACGACCCTGGGTCCGCACCTGGACCCCCTGTTTTTCAAGGGTCGATCGTGTCAACGTTTCGAGGTATTGTGATCATGTCTTTGCGCTTTCGGTATCTCTTATTCGTTGCGATGATGGTGCCGGCGGCCTCCTCACAGGCCTTTGGGGCGGAGCGCTGGTCGAAGGAGGAGGCGGAAGTCTGGGCGAAGCAGACCCCCTGGCTCGTGGGCTGCAACTACATCACCAGCAGCGCCTCGAATCAAATCGAAATGTGGCGGGCGGAGACGTTCGACCCCACGACGATCGACCGCGAGCTTGGCCTCGCCGAATCGCTCGGGTTCAACAGCGTCCGCGTGTTCCTGCACGATTTGCCATACAAGAGTGACCCGGAAGGCTTCCTGATACGGATCGACACCTTTTTGAACCTTGCCGAAAAACACAAGATCGGCGTGATGCTGGTTCTGTTCGATAGCGTCTGGAACCCGTTCCCGAAAGCCGGTCCGCAGCCTGCTCCCATACCCCATCTTCATAACGCGGGCTGGGTGCAAAGCCCGGGGATCGACATCCTGAAAGACCCTGCCCGACAAGACGCGCTGGCGGGGTACGTGAAGGGGGTGGTCGGCCGGTTCAAACACGACCCTCGCATTCAAGTCTGGGACCTGTTCAATGAGCCTGACAACACCAACGGCTCCAGCTACGGCAAGTTGGAACCGAAAAACAAGCCTGAACTTGCGCTTTCACTGTTGAAAAAGACCTTCGCCTGGGCGAGAGAGGCGGGAGCGTCGCAACCCCTGACCTCGGGCGTCTGGGTCGGCGATTACAGTCCCGGCAAGGCTTCCGCGACGAGCACGTATCAACTCGCCGAATCCGACCTCATCACCTTTCACAGCTATGACCCCTTGCCCAAGCTCAAGGAAAAGGTGGCCGTGCTCAAGCAATATGGTCGACCGCTTCTCTGCACCGAATACATGGCCCGACCCAACGGCAGCACGTTCGATCCCATCCTCGGCGAATTCAAGTCCGAGAAAATCGCGGCCTATAACTGGGGATTCGTCGCAGGCAAAAGCCAGACGATCTACCCCTGGGATTCCTGGAAAACAACCTACACCGACGAACCGAAAGTCTGGTTCCACGACATCTTTCGTAAAGATGGATCGGTGTATAATGAGGCGGAAGTGAACTACATCCGCGCAGTCACGGGAAAGAAAAATTGACCCGGCGAGTGGAATCCTCAACTGATGGAACGGATCGTCAAAAAGCGCGGCTTGCAAGAAGCCGACTCCGCGCGGGAAGAGTTAAACTACTGGCTCGGCAAATCGCCGGAGGAGCGCGTCGCCGCGGTCGACGCGTTGCGAAGGCAATACTATGGAAGTGCCGACAGACTTCAAAGAATTGCTCGTGTTATTCAACGGAAACCACGTTGAATACATGATCGTCGGAGGATACGCCCTGGCGTTTCACGGCGCGCCGCGGTTCACCGGGGATCTCGATCTTTTCGTCAATCCGACGATGGATAATGCCGCGCGGGTCGTTGCGGCCCTCCATGCGTTCGGGTTCGGCTCGCTTGGTTTGACCTCGAACGATTTTGATCGCCCTGATCACGTCGTGCAACTCGGCGTGTCTCCCGTGCGGATTGATTTGGTGACTTCGATCACGGGCTTGTACTTCGCGACCAGCCGCGCGACAGTATTCACGTTTCGAAACGTGGATCGCACTTTGACACGTTTCTCGAAAAGCGTATTCGAGACCTTGGACTCGCTCTGTCTGACCTTGCAGAGCCAGTAGATTTCACGTCCGTGGACGTGAAAGTCGTCAACGTCCGACTTCAGCGCCATCAACGCCGCCTCGGTCTCCGACCCCGTCGCTCTTTCGGAACCTGGAGTGCGGGAGCTTG
>JAYVYS010000704.1:0-2398 GCA_043784005.1 Isosphaeraceae bacterium | reverse complement strand
GTGGGCCTCGAAGACTCGACCCACCCTACCACTTGATCCGGCATTGATATCGGAGTTTCACGGCACCAAAAAGTAAACAATCACCACGACGATGACTGTCCCGATGATCGCCGTGACGATTCCCGAAACGCGGCGGCGCTTGATGTAAAAAAGGAGGATCAAGCCCGTCAGCGAGGCCAGTATCATGAGGATGGCCGACACGTCGATGACGATCGACCAGGCGGTTCCCGTGTCGCGCCCTTTGTGCAGGTCGTTGATGATCGCGATCAGGCCGTGCGAGGTCTGCGTCAGCCGGTATTTTCCCGTCTCGCGATCGATGAATGCGTCCGCCGAGTGCCCGGGGCCTTTGAACACGACAACGCATTCCCGGTCGTCCGTCATGAAGTCGGCGACCGCTCCGCGAATCGCGTGGGCGTTTCGGAGGAACTCGACGACCTCGAACTTGGCGACGGATAAGCCGGGGTCGGGTGAACTTTCGGACGGCATCGCGGTCGGCTTCGGGGGTTTGACCCATCGAACTTCGAGCTTCCCCTCGGCCTCGGAGGTCTTCGCCGCTTCAGAGAACCAGTCAGTATGATTCAACGTCACCCCCGTGACGCTGAAAAAGAGAAGGACGAACAGGGCGAACATCGAAAGGTAAATGTGCAGCCAGCGCGAGAGGGCCGCCACCCTCACACTCAGCTTTCGCCTGTGTTTAGGCTTGGTCACGGCAGCTGGTTCACCGTTCGCTTCGGGCTCAGTCCGGTCGGGCACAACGTTACTTTTGGGGTTTGACACGGCGGTACTCGACCGAGGCGGACTTGATCTCAAGATTTCCCTTCAACTCGTCGGCGAACGGCTTATCGGTAAGAGTCAACTCTTTGCGGATGACTTGATACGTGCCATGCTCTCGCGCCGCCTCGATTGACAAATGGTATGTGCCGACGGGAAGGGGCTTGCCTTGGTCGTCCTTGCCGTCCCAGATCACTTCGTACTTGCCCGGAGGTCGCGTCGCTCGCGAAATCGTCTCGATGAAGTCGGTATCGTCGACGAGTTTGCGGACCTGATCCTCCCGATACCAGCGTCTGAGGTCGGGGTGCCATCGGCTCCCGGTTTTCTGAATCCATAACGTCAAGGTTTTGACGGCGACGCCCTCCTTGTCAGTGACCCAGACCGCGATGTAGGGCCGAGGGTAGCGCCTGACGTCTCCACTTGTGCCATTGATTTCAAATTTCACGACCATCTCATAGTCGTCCCCCAGGATCGCCGCTCTCGCCGGTTCCTGGCGGTTCGGGGCCGGACGATAAGAGACGCGAAGGGGTTTCACAACCTCATACTTCCGCCAGCCTGCCGAGCGCGTGATTCGGCCGTCTTCACCGACGATCAGACAGGCGACACCGGGATTTGACTCGGCGATCCGCAGACTCGTTTCGACAGGCAAGACGCTGAACGCCGTGGCCAGGGCGTCGGCATCCATCGCGCGGTCGGCGATGACCGTCGAACCCAGGATGTTCCCCGCGGGTTTGGCCGTTTCGGGGTCCATGATATGCGAGAACCATTGACCGTTCACCCGTAACCCGCGTTGATAGCTCCCGCTCGTTGCCAGGGCTTTACCGTGGATCTCGACGTGGGCGATCGGTTCGGTTGTCTCGGAGTCGCGTCGAGGGTCGGCCACGCCGATCTTGCGAGTGAAGTCTCCGGCGATACGAAGGTCTCCTCCGATGCAGACCATTAAACCGAGCACACCATCCCGGTCGTCGAGACCCGCCTCGGCCGCCTTATCGGCGATGAAGCCTTTGGCGATCGCGTTCAGGCTGAGGGGACACGCCGAAAGGCGCTCGGCCGTCCCGGCTGCTTCGTCGAGTCTCCAGGCGGGAGGCTCCATCACGGTTTTCGCGGTGGAAAGTTCGTCGGGAGTGGGCATCCGACCGTGTTTCGCGGTGTTTGTCCAGAGCCGAGTAAGCGCTTCGACCCGAGGATCGAACGCCTCGGCGCTTGCCGTCCGCCAGCGATCGGCGGCTTTGAGCACCGAGAATAACTCGGGCGAAACCTTGGTCGAAACGTTCAGGCTCTCCTGCCAGCGTCGGAACTCGCTCAACGCATCGTATCCACTGAAGATCAGGTTGAGCCGGTCGATCTCGCGAAGCACCCGAGCCTCAGCGCGAACGGCCGCGTCTTGATTCTCGGCCCGAACTCTCAATTCCAGCGCCGTCCCCAGGACATTCTCATGAAAAAAGGCGAACTCTTCGGCGGGCATGGCTTCCGAGAGAGGCAGGAACGCGAACACCAGCGCAATCGTCAGGCTGCGGGACATCATCTGTTCCGTGTCTCCATGGTGACCATGCGATGATCGGAGCGAATTTCAATAACCGTCGGGAGGCGGTTCGCGTCGTTCTGCTTCCGGCGGTTGTTGACGTCC
>JAYVYS010000703.1:0-2468 GCA_043784005.1 Isosphaeraceae bacterium | reverse complement strand
GAATCGGGCCTTGGGGACGTTGGTTCTCCGGCCTGACTTACCCGTTTTGCGGCTTTGTCGTCGTCTGGCTGCTCTTTCCCGTCACGAACGTCGCGGTCTGGATGCCCTGGCTTTTCCTCGCGACCGACCGAGTCCTCCAACGGGGTGATCTTCGCGGCGTCGGACTCCTCGGGCTGACGGTCGGTTGCGTCTTCCTGAGCGGCCACATCCAGACAAGTGCCCATGTCTTGCTCGCCGGTGGAATTTACGTACTCTGGCGCATCGTGGGACGTTCGCGAACGGAGTTAAGGAACAGACTGGGAATCACTACCTCTTTTGCGAACGTTAAAATCTCCGATGCGGGGTGCCACGGGTCGTGCTCGCCCCGTGCCTACCGCGATGGCGTATCGAAGACACGGGGCGAGTACGACCCGTGGCACCCGAATACGGCCGGCAAGAGAAATCTCGAAGTGATTTCGAGCCTATTCCCAAGCGTCCGCTCCTTGATGGCGTGGTGCGTCGCCGTGGGGCTCGGGTTGACCCTCGCGTCAATCTCGATCGTGCCGCTCTGGGTCTACCTGAGCAAGAGCCCGGTCTGGGGTGATCGCGAGCACGAGCGGCCGTCCGCACTCCACCTTTCGCGACCCCGCTTGCTCGATGGAATCTGCACCGTGGTTCCCTATGCCTTCGGGAGTCAGCGACGCGGGCATCCGAATCTCGCCAGGGCTGTGGGCGTGCATAACCTGAACGAATCCGCCGGTGGATATGCGGGGCTCGCCACGTTGGTCTTGCTCGTCCCCCTGGCATGGAAGGCGCGACGCTCGGTTCGCGAAGTCGGCTTTCTCGTGGGTCTCGCGACGATTGGATTTCTGGGGGCCTTTGAATACCCTCCCGTGATCAATCTTCTCCGCGCGACGCCCGTGATCAACATTACCGATCATCGCCGCCTCGTCCTTTGGGTCGCGTTCAGTTCATGCCTGCTCGGTGGAATCGGCCTCGACCACTGGGCGAAGAGTACGCCGGTGACGAGCGCGCGCGGTTGGTCTTTCACCGTGCTTTTGGCGGCGGTAATGTGCGCGATCGGCGGAGTGGTGATGACTCAGACCGGACCCCGGCTTTCCGAGTTCGCTCGGGATCATTACGCGCGAGCCGCCGCGCGAACGGACGGGGCGGACCCCGAGGTTTATCGACGTCGGGCCGAACGGCAGGTCGAGCAGGCTCTTTCGTTCACCCCGACAATCCTCTTCGGTACGGCGATCGAATTGACGGCCCTCGTTGGCCTTGCCTTGATGGTCCGGCGCGGCGTGTTGCGACCCGACCCGGCGAAGGCGGCGGTCCTCGGTCTGACCCTGGCCGAACTGTTCGCGTTCGGGTACGGACTCAATCCGGCGATCGATCGCAAATTCGATCGACCTTGGCCGGAAGCACTCGCGAGACTCCACGGCGAGTTTGGCATGAATTTTCGAGTCCTGGGCGTCGGTGCCGAAATTCCCCCGAATGTCGCGATGCGGTACGGGATGGCCGACCCGAGAAACTACGACTCGGTGGAATCCACACGCTCACTCGATTGGTTCGAGCCCCTCTATGAACTGACCCAAGGCGCTCGATCGAGCCGTCGCACGATTTCCTGGTCGGGTGTGATTCACGCGAGAGAGCGACTCCAAGAGGCTTCCGTCGCGGCCGTGATCGCTTCAACGCCTCCTCCCGAAGGAGCCTTTGATCGCGTCGACCGGGTTGGCTCCGTCTGGGTCGCCAGGCTCAAACACGATCCGATGGTCCGTTCCATTCACGGTGTGATCCCCAAAAATCTCAAGATTGACAATGGCTTGATTGAATTTACGATTGAATGTTCAAGTAACGATACGATTGTCATTCGTCAGAGTTTTGATCCAGGCTGGCGGGCCGTCGTGGACGGTACGTCGGCTGTCGTTCTGCCACACCTGGGAACGTTCCTGTCCGTACCACTGGGCAGGGGCAGTCATCGGGTGGTGCTTACCTACGATCCGCCCGAGGTTCGTTTCGCGGCAAGCGCTGGCCTTGCGTCGTTGACCTTAATCTTTTTCGCCTTGACGGGTTTTCCTCGTTTCCGATCTACTCGAATTCTCGGCCAGGGGCTTGGAACGGTCCAAGTTGTCGGGTTAGAATCGAGTGCAGTGATCGACACCGGACAACCTGACCGGCACATCACCGAAGGATGAGACGCTGATGGTCCACTTCACGTGTGATCTCTGCGGGAAAGACATGACCTCTTCCTGCGACCCGCGCTACGTGGTCAAAATCGAGGCCTATCCCGGCTTTGACCCGGTCGAGATCACGGAGGACGACCTTGATGACGACCCCATGGAGGCCGTCTCCCAGATCCTCCAGCGCGACGAGTCGCTGTCGTCGGAGGCCCTCGCGACGCCGCAACACCGAGGCTTCCGGTTCGATCTTTGCCCGGCCTGTCACGTCAAGTTCGTAAAGGACCCGCTCGGCAAGGAATTTCTGAG
>JAYVYS010000702.1:0-2594 GCA_043784005.1 Isosphaeraceae bacterium | reverse complement strand
GACCAGAGCGGCTGGCATCCCTGCGGAGTGCGCGAGTTCGGTATAGTAGTGGTAGCCGAGGATCTCGTCGAAGTTTCGCGACGCCGGCCGATGTGGGTCGATGTGCGAATGCGGGTCGTATATGGGCCATCGGCACATTTCCTCGAACAGTTCGCGGGCGGCCGGGTCATGCGGGGCATTGGTCGTCATGGATCGTACTCGAAGAAAGTTAGGGGCAGGCTCCGCCCGCGAAGATGACAAACTAGCGGCGGTTTACTCGTCACGCAAGTGCCCCTGGAGTTCCTCTGGATGAATGTAGTGGTGACTGGTGGAGGAACGGTCGCGCCGATCGACGACGTCCGTTTCATCGCCAACGTCTCATCGGGACGTTTCTCGGCGGCGATCACGGAAGCCTGCCTTCGCCGAGGGGCAACCGTCTGGCACGTTCACACCCCCTCCGCGCAACTTCCTTTCCGACGATCGGCGGAATTCGACCTCGATACGGTTAAACCCATCGAAGAATGCGAACGTCTTGAATTTCTACGACGCGAATGGTGTTCCGTTCGCGACCGCCTGCACCTTATCCCCCTCAGACCGGGGCGCGTGACCGATTATGCCTCGGCGATGGAGCGATTACTCAGGTCAGAGCGGATCGATGTCGCGTTCCTCGCCATGGCGGTCTCCGACTTCGCGCCCGAGCCGGTGTTCGGTAAGATCGACTCAAACGCCAAGCACCTGCTGATCCGCTGCGAAAAGACGACGAAAGTCATTCGCCAGGTAAAGGACTGGGCACCCGAGATCTATCTCGCGGGCTTCAAGTTGGGATCGGGTCTGACGACGAGCGAACTGATTCGCCAAGCGGAACACGCCTGCCAGACCAATCGGGCGGATCTCACGATTGCGAACGAACTTACGACACTCCGAGAGGGTCGTCATACCGTCCATCTCGTACGCCTCAATCATGAGCCCGAGACCCTTGGTCCTCACGAAAATCTGGCGGATTCGTTGGTTAAACGTACTTTTATGTTAGCATATGAAAAGAAAGCCCGACCCCAGTGATGGGGTCGGGCCTTTTTGTTAGCCTTTGAACTGCCCGGAACTCAGCGCCCGGAACCATTTCGCTGGCGACGGCCTGCGAAGGGTGCCTTGTTGTTTCGCGGGTGACCGTTGGAAGGACCGTGACTCGGACCATGTCCCTGACCCCTGCCCCGCACCGGGGCGCGGCGAACGCCCGACGGGCGGTGGGCTCGAAGGACCGGACGCGGCGGCGAAGGCACGCCGATCACCACGTCACTCTCCAATTCGCGAGAGATGCACTTCTCGATCTGGTCGAGCATCTTCGCCTGATCGGGCAGCACCAACGAGAAGGCCACTCCGTCGCTTCCCATTCGCCCTGTCCGACCAATCCGATGCACATAGTGCGTCGGGTCGTCGGGAAGGTCGAAGTTCACAACGTGCGAAACCCCTCGAACGTCGATGCCCCGACCGACAACATCGGTCGCGACAAGCGTCGTGAGCCGACCCGTCCGGAAAGCGTGCAAGACGCGGTTCCGCTGGGCCTGGCTCAAGTTACCGTGCATCGTGTCGGCCGAGTGGCCTTCGGAACGAAGCATGCTTCCCACTTTGTCGGCCCCGCGCTTGGTTCGACAGAAGACGATCGCGCGTTGGGGCTGTTCGCGGTGCAAAAGCTTGATCAACAGCTCAAACTTACGCTCAGGATCAACCATCACGTAAGACTGCTTGATCGCGGGAATTGTCGCGTCTTCATCCTCGCCGATAAGACGAACCTGAACCGGGTCGTTCAGATATTTTTCAGCCAGTTCCAGGACGCCCGACGGCATGGTCGCCGAGAGTAAGAGAGTCTGGCGCCCGTTGGGCACGCATCGCAAAATCGTTTCGACCGCTGGGCGGAACCCGATGTCGAGCATCTGGTCGGCCTCATCGAGCACAACAATCTTGACGTTATCAAGGCGGATTGACTTGCGGTCCATCAAGTCCATCAGCCGACCAGGAGTGGCAATCACGAGCTGGCAGCCCGCGGCGAGTTGCCTCTGCTGCTGAACCATCGACTCGCCACCGACGACGCCAACGGCGCGAGCCCGTCGACCGTAAGAGAGTTTGTCGAACTCCATCCCGATCTGGTGGACGAGTTCGCGGGTCGGTGCGAGGATCAGTGCCTGGGGAAAACGGTTTTTCTCATCAACGGCTTCGAGAATCGGGACGAGAAATGCAGCCGTTTTTCCGGTTCCCGTGGGAGCATTACCCACGCAGTCGCGCCCGGCCATCGCCGGTGCGATCAGTTGTTCCTGAATCGGGCTCGGTGTGCGGTAACCCACGCGAACGAGCGCGGCCAAGGTCGTTTCTCTGAGGCCCAGGTGGCCGAAGCCTTCCGGGGCAATCACTTCCTGCGTTGGCTCAATCGTCATCGTCGGCAAACTCAGCTCCTTAGTGACCCCCGACTCTGGGCGCGGCGGACAGAACGACAAAGTCGTTCGCCCCGATCGCTTCCGCTTGCGGATGCGGCTCGCGGGAATGTCGGCCATGTCGCGCCAAAGGGCACCGTGCCGGTGTCAGACCGGCGAACGGTATAAAGAGCGCAAGCGACCAACGTTGAA
>JAYVYS010000701.1:0-2100 GCA_043784005.1 Isosphaeraceae bacterium | reverse complement strand
CAATTGTGTTCACAGGTGGCATCGGTGAGAACTCGGCGCGGATTCGCGCGGGAGTTTGTCGCGACCTCAAATGGTTCGGCATCGAGATGGACTGGGTGGGCAATACCGAGGGCTCCGGCGAGCGGAAGGTCTCGGCCCCCGGGTCCAGGGTGGAAGTCTGGACCGTGCCGACGAATGAGGAAATCGTGGTCGCTCGCCAAACGCGTGACTTGCTCATGTCCAAGAAAACGTCGATTCCTGGTTAATTGACGGGCTCTTTCCGAGGAGGGTTGCTCGCGATGTTCGTTGCCAAGGTGACAGGGAGCGTGGTTGCCACCCAGAAGGTGGCCTCGATGACCGGGCACAAGCTGCTCGTGGTCGAGCCCTATCGCGTCGATCCCGAGTCGCGTGATGTTCTTGTCCCGACCGGGCGAACATTCGTGGTCGTCGACACCTTGGGAGCGGGACTAGGCGAGATGGTCCTCATCTGTCAGGGATCGAGTGCAAGGCTAACGCCCGAGACCGATAAACTGCCAATCGACGCGGTGGTGATTGGCCTGGTCGATAATGTGGACATACGTGGTAAGACAATCTTTTCGAGCCGTGACGATTCTTGAGAAGTGAACAACCAAGAGTCGAACTTTCGAGGCGGCGGGCCAAACCATGCAGATGACTGAAGACTTGATCCGAAGCGTCGTTCAACAAGTGCTCACTCAGATGGGCACTCCCATGCCCTCCTCGGGGCGATCCGCCGGCAAGTTCGGCATCTACGCCACCGCCGACGCCGCCGTGCAGGCCGCGGAAGCCGCGTATCAGGCGTTTCGGCTCCGGCCCCTCGCCGATCGCAATCAGGCCGTCACCGAGATCAAGCGCATCTGCGTTGAGCAGGCGGAAGAACTCGGCCGGATGGAACTCGACGAGACCAAGATCGGCCGGCTCGATCATAAAATTGGCAAACTCCGCGACGCGATTCCTCGCGTTCCCGGCGTCGAATATCTCCGCACTGACAACGCAAGTGGAGACAATGGCCTGACTCTGACCGATTACGCTCCTTTCGGCGTTATTGGCGCGATCACTCCGGTCACTCACAGCCTGCCGACACTCGCGGGCAATGCGATCAATATGCTTGCCGCGGGCAATACCGTGGTCTTTAACGCTCATCCTTCAGGAGCCAAGGTCGCGGCCGAGGGCGTGCGTCGATTTAACAAAGCGATCCACGCGGCTATTGGTCTTGATGACCTGCTCTGCATTATCGAGACCCCCACGCTCGAATCGGCGAATGCCCTCTTCGAGCATCGCGGGGTCAAGATGCTGGTCGTCACCGGAGGTCCCGCCGTGGCACGCGCTGCCTTGGCGAGCAAGCGACGCGCGGTCGTCGCCGGCCCAGGCAACCCCCCGGTGGTTGTCGATGCCACCGCCGACCTCGACCATGCCGCTCGTTCCATCATCGCGGAGGCGGCATTTGATAACAACTTGCTCTGTATTGGTGAGAAGCAGGTTTTCGCGACCGCCGATATCTTCGACAAACTGATGGAATCGATGAGCCGTCAAGGTGGTTTCCGGCTCAATTCCAACCAGATTGACGCCCTGACCAAGGCCGCTTTCAAGGCCGACGACAAGGGTCATCTTCACGTCAACAAAGACTTGGTCGGCCAAGATCCCGCCGTGCTCGCCCGCCATGCCGGTGTCGATATTCCCAAGGATGTTCAAGTGCTTTACGGTGAAACCGGCGCTGAACATCCCTTTGTTGAAAATGAACAGATGATGCCATTCCTCCCTTTCGTTCGGGTGTCGAATGTCGATCGGGCGATCGACCTGGCATATTCGAGCGAGCATGGTTACGGGCACACGGCGATCTTGCACTCGCGTGATACCTCGGTCATGACGCGGATGGGTAAGAAGATGGATTGCACGCTCTTTATCGTCAATGGACCAAGCACCGCCGGACTTGGTCTGGGTGGTGAAGGGACTCTGTCATTCTCAATCGCGGGCCCCACCGGCGAGGGCGTCACTTCTCCTCTGCGGCCGCAGGGACGACTCGCTTTCTGGTCAACATGCCTGGTGACTGGCTGGATCGGCCGGTCGCGCAGCCGGTGAAGACGTCCCTTGGCATCCCGGTTG
>JAYVYS010000700.1:0-4837 GCA_043784005.1 Isosphaeraceae bacterium | reverse complement strand
CCCCCCCCCCCCCCCCCCCGCCGCTCGCTTGCGCTGATTGAGCAAATCCACTCCCCTATCTTGACACCTTCGGCCCCATCGATTTCGTCCTTCAAAGTTGATTCCGATTCTCTCTCTTTTCCCTACTCCACGTCCGACAAGAACGTAACGATCATTTTTTGATCCTGAAGAAACGCTTTCCCGTCATCATCGCGCCTCTTGACGACGCCTGTGGAATCTCGTTTAAATTACGCAATCCCAGAAATGGGTGCGTTCGTCATTCCGTTTACGCCGAGTTTCCCGGGACGTGCCGGGTGAGCGGGGAAACCAAAATTCCAACGGGGCGAATCGCGACGGCACGGCTTTGAGGCAATCAGGTCGCGCTAGAACGACGGGGCAACTCTTCGGTCCCGAGCCCGTCAGCTAACCTCGCAGGCGTTCGAAGGGGAAATACCCGCCCGGTCTGCCGACATCGGCCGGCGGATTTCGGTTCCGTATGACCGAACCCCAAGGCATCCTCTCGAAGCTCGGCTCTTGATTTTCACGGGACAACGGTTCGACCGGCACCCATCGCGTTTCGTGGTGTTGAGGTTGCAGGTCCGCAAAGCGTGAGAGCCCGCCACGACGCGACTCCGCGCGTACCAAGGTTCCCAGGACTCTATCAGAGATGGCAACAGGTGGTTCCCCTTCTGAAATTTCCGACGGTACCCGGGGCTCCGTGAAGAAGCGGAAGTCTCCCAGTACGGGACAGGTGCTGGTTGTGACCAGCGTCATGTTCACGTTCATCTCCTTCTGGCGCACCGCGGCGATTGTACTCTGCGATCTCGCGAGTACCGCGTATTACATTGGCGGCATCGTCGAATCGAACGTCGGTAAGGCCGCGCCTTGGTTCATCCTGGCGGTCATGGTCTTCAGCTATGCCGTGCGAAGCGTCTACATCGAGAGCTGCTCGATGTTCGTGCGAGGCGGGGTCTACCGCGTCGTCAAAGAGGCGATGGGCGGAACGATGGCCAAGCTCTCGGTCTCCGCCTTGATGTTCGACTACATCCTCACCGGCCCGATCAGCGGCGTTTCGGCGGGTCAGTATGTCATCGGTTTGCTTGGCGAACTCTTCGGCGTTTCCGTCACGCAGACACAAATGGAGCTTGGCTCGGCGGCGATCGCGATCGGAATCGTGATCTTCTTCTGGCGTGTCAACGTCCGGGGCATCCACGAATCCAGCGACAAGGCCCTCAAAATCATGGGAGCCACGACCGTGATGGGAATCATCATGGTCGTCTGGTGCCTCGTCACTCTGGTCATGCAACCTGAGAAGGCACACCTTCCCACCGTGGTCCCCGACCTCTCGGTGAAGCAAGACATTCCCGACGCTTTGGGCCATCCGCTTGATCCTGTCGGTTTCATCGGGCGAACGCCCCTGGGTGACTCTCTGCACGCGATGAGTCCCGGGCACTTCAACTGGTTGAGCCTTGTTGGAGTGATCGGCCTGCTGGTCGCCTTCGGACACTCAATCCTGGCGATGAGCGGCGAGGAGACGCTCGCGCAAGTCTATCGCGAGGTCGAAAGCCCCAAGCTCACGAACTTCAAAAAGGCGGCCTTCGTTGTTTTCGTGTACAGCTTACTGCTGACCTCACTCATCAGCTTCTTCGCCGTCATGATCATCCCTGATGACGTGCGGATTTCGAAATACGCGGGCAACCTGATCGGTGGATTGGCGATGAACGTCGCCGGACCCCACTGGGCGCGTTTGTTGCTGAACATCGTCGTCGTGGGTGTGGGCTTTCTGATTCTCTCAGGCGCAGTGAACACGTCAATCGTCGGCTCAAATGGTGTCCTTAACCGTGTCGCCGAGGATGGCGTCCTGCCCGACTCTTTCCTCAAGCCTCATTCGAAATACGGCACGACCTATCGACTATTGAACCTGGTCGCGATCCTCCAGGTCGTCACGATCGTCGCCAGTCGCGGCAAGATCTTGATTCTCGGTGAAGCCTATGCGTTCGGCGTCGTCTGGAGTTTCGTTTTCAAGGCGCTTTCGATGCTGGTTTTACGGTTCAAGCAGCCTGCGAAGCGCGAATACGAAGTGCCATTGAATTTCACCGTCGGTAAGTACGACGTCCCCCTGGGCATCAGCTTGATCTTCCTCGTCTTGCTTCTTGCCGCAGTGGTGAATTTCGTTACAAAGGAAGTGGCCACCGTCAGCGGAGTGATCTTCACGGTCGTGCTGTTTGCCACTTTTCTCACGTCGGAGCGCTCGCGACGTCATCAAGGAGGGGCCGAGCACCACGAGCATCTTGAACAGTTCAACCAGACACACTCTGAAGAAGTCGACGCCAAGGCGCTTGGTATTTCGCTGCCTTACCGCAAGTTGGTGGCGATTCGTTCGCCGAACAACCTTTGGATGTTGGAAAAAACCCTTTCCGAGACAGACCCGGAGACGACGGATGTGGTCGTGATGACCGCCACAATCGTCCCTCCCGCATCCGCCGACTACATTCCCACCATCACCGAAGAGGATCGCGCCCTCCTGACCGCTGTGGTGACTCTGGCTGAGCACGCAGGCAAGCCCGTTAAGCCGCTGATCGTGCCGACGAATTCGCCGATCTACGCACTGGTCCGAACCGCGTTCACCATCGGCGCGCAAGAACTCGTCATGGGTGCGTCAAACACCTTCGCCCCCGACGACCAGCTCGATCAGGCGGCTCTGTATTGGTTCAATATGAGCGGTGGAAAGACCCTTCCGCTCACCGTGCGCGTGCTGGGCAAAGACCGCGACGTGCGACTTGATATCGCGGGTGGAAGCCAGATCCCCAAAGTCGGCGAACGCACAGCCGCGGCGGCTCGTAGCCTGGCCGATCTCCGCGCTAGCTGGCATGGCGTCCAGAAACTGCTCCTGGCTTATGACGGCAGCAGTCTCAGTACCGACTTTTTCGACACCGTGCTCAGCTTCCTCGACCACGGGGTCAAGGTGACTCTTATCGACATCTCCGAGAGTGGTACCGAGGGAGAGTCCCAGGTGACGGAAGTGATTCAGCGGGGCATCGAGCATGCCCGCGAGGTCGGGCGCGAGGTCGAATCGATCGTCCTCAAGGGTGAGCCCGGCCCGATGATCGTGAAGGCGGCGGCGGAAGGACATTACGACGCCATCTTCATGAGCCTGCGAGGAGAGTATCGCGCCCTTGATACCATCGTGATGGCCACGAATACCCGCTACGTCTTGCAGAATGCACCCTGTCGCGTCATCCTCGGATTCGCTCCAAAATCGATACCATCCCTTGCACCGGTCGAAACAACGAGGGGAACGAGCCATTGAAACCGCGGTGGATCGGGTGTGAGCCCTGATGATTGATATCCGGGGCGGTGGTCTCATCGAATCCATCAAATCTCAAGGATGAACTTTTTGATTCGTCGTGTGTCATTCGTCACCAACCCCTCTTCATCGCCTTGACTCATCGTGGTGAACCACCCTCGAATCCGTCATGAGCCGGAGAGGAAATGAAAAGGGAGGATCGCGATGGCTCTCGTGGCGAATCCGGTGAAGGTTGGAAAGGTGAATATCGGGTCTGGTTGCCCTTTGGCGCTCATCGCCGGTCCTTGCGTGATGGAGCCGAACGACCTCACGCGGGTGATCGCGAATCGCCTCGCCGAGATTTGCGGACGGCTCAACATCCCCTTGATTTTCAAGGCTTCGTTCGACAAGGCCAACCGGACCTCCAAATCAAGCTTTCGCGGGCCGGGGCTGCAAGAGGGTTTGAAGGTCTTCGAACGCATCAAGGCCGAGACCGGTCTTCCCGTCACGACTGATGTGCATGAGTCAACTCAGGCCGCGTCGATCGCCGAGGTTGTGGACCTGTTGCAGATCCCCGCATTCCTCGCCAGGCAGACTGACCTGCTCGAAGCCACCGCCGCGACGGGTCGGCCGCTCAACGTGAAAAAAGGTCAGTTCATGGCCCCCTGGGACATGGTCAATGTCGTCGCCAAGGTGACGTCCGTGAGCAACGCCGGAATCATGCTCACCGAACGCGGGACCACCTTCGGCTACGGCCGACTCGTGAACGACTTCCGCGCGATCCCCCAGATGCAGGCCACAGGCGCTCCGGTGGTCTTCGACGCCACCCACTCCGTACAGCTCCCCAGCGCGGGGGCGGGAGGCACCGTGACCTCGGGCGAACGCGAGATGGTGCCTTATCTGACCAAAGCGGCCGTCGCCGCCGGGACCGACGCCCTTTTCCTGGAAGTTCATCCCAAGCCCGAAGAGGCTCTCTCCGATGGACCGAATGCGCTTCGGCTTGAAGATCTTGAGGGGTTGCTTCGAGTCTGCTTGAGGATTCGAGAAGCGGTTTCTTGATGATTGTTGACAGAGTGCTCAGCGGCTTCGAGAGTGCCGACGCGCACCTTGTCAACCTCCCGAATTATCACCACGTAGGCTCAAACAAGATTGAGCTCTTACTATTGTGTGATTTCTAACTTGCTGACTTGCATCTCAGAACCACCGGTTCGATAGGTGCCAATTGCGGCGTTCGACGGGACGACCGTGACCCAGAATGTAGTAGCGGCTGTGCTTGGTGCCGTAAGGGCGGGCGTGACATTATTCGAATTGAACGTGCCGTCTCCTCCTCCAAAGAGGTAACTGTTCTTCGCCAAGTTCGCTTGGTTCGAGGCGATGATTGTCCCCATCGTGTAGGTGGGACTGCCCGTAAGCGAGTACGCTGTCACAACATCAACGCTGGCGTCGCTGCTTTCCCATGAGAATCCTCCAGAGTAAGGCGTTTCGCCAAATTAGATCGCCCGGCAGAGACTCAAAGCACCGGGCTTTCCAAGTCAATCTGTGAGCCAAACGAGCAATCTATTTTGGCGAGCG
>JAYVYS010000699.1:0-2469 GCA_043784005.1 Isosphaeraceae bacterium | reverse complement strand
ACTCGAACCCGTGCGTTCCGCTGAGACTTCGGGGCACGGGTTCGAGTACGAACCCCGTGGCACCCATAAGCCAGATGACTCGTTCCTACGGAGGACCGTCGGAACGAGGGTGAAATGGCGGCAGCGACGGGGTCGGAGACCCTCGCCAATCGCGCGGCCTCAGCGGCGGAGGCTCTTACGGAGTTCGCGAGCGTCTACGTAATCAGGGGCGATTTTGAGGGCCCGATCGATCTCTTCGAGGGCGGCCCTGGACTTGTGGTCGGCTTGGAGCGCCAGGGCGAGATGATAGTGAATATCTGGGCGGTCGGGGAGCTTTTCGGCGGCGAGTTTGAGGTCGGAGAGTGCCGGGGCCACTCGTTTGAGAGCGAGGTTGGCGCGGCCGCGTTGGTGGCGGGTCTCCGCATCGTCGGGGTATTGCTCGATCAAAGGGTCGAGCCGGGCGAGGGCCTGGTCGGGTTCGTCGCGGTCGAGCTGAATGGCGGCGACCCGAAGCCGCGCGGAGAGGGAATTGGGGGCGAATTCGATGGTCCGGAAATAGGCCGCGAGGGCCTCGTCGGTCTGTCCGAGCGATTCCAGGGCCTTCGCCCGTTCGAGGTGAGCCTCGGAATTTTGAGGGCTGATTTCGATGGCCGACTCGAACCGCGTGATCGCCTCGGAGGCCTCGCCCCGGCCCAGGGCGATTGTCCCCAGGCCGATCATCGCGTTGACATACTCTCGGTCCAGCACAAGTGCCTTGGAATATTCCGCCGAGGCTTCATCCACACGTCCCCCGGCCTGTAAGACCCTTCCGAGGCGGTGGTGAGCTTCGGCCGATTTCGGTTCGATCGCCACGAGTTGTCGCAAGAGAGATTCGGCCGTCGGGTCATCATGTCGATCAATGGCCGCTTGCGCTTGCTGGCTCAATTCTCTGCTGCGGGCGATTCGTTGGGCTTCTTGCTCGGCATGCTGTCTGGCCTTGGGACCATGGGGTGCCAGGGTAAACGGCGGGATCATCGTACAGCCGGTCATGCCAGGGCAGAACATCAGCGCGATCGCCGACGCGACAGCCAGAAACTCGGCATTGTCGGCCCCCCGACGCATGCGATCCCCTCCTTGGGGTTGCCCGATCCGCGCCGATCCTTCGACGCCTTCCGCGTTGCCGAACGCCCGACATCATCCAGGATCGGCATTCGCAGCCGGATCTGATGACTCGGATCGCGCCAGGCTCGAAGACGTGTCCCGGCGTGTCGACAAAGTAATCTCCGTTATGGCATCGGTCAACCCGAACGATTCCGCGGCGTCGCGATCGAAGCCATCCGCTTAACTTAACCCACAGGCCTCTCTCGCTCTGCCGAGCACGACCCGGGCCGTTTTCCGCGCCCGATCGGCGGCGTTTGCACGGATTTCGGCCACCTGTTCGGGGTGGGCGACCCACTCGGCCCGCTTCTCTCTCGCGGGGGCGAATGTCGCGATGATCGCGTCGGCCAGTCGGGTCTTCATCTCGCCATAACCCACGCCCCCCGCCCGGTATCTTCGCTCCACATCCACCAGCTCATCGGGCGCGGCGAAAAGCCTGTAGAGGCTGAAAAGCGGGCAGGTATCGGGATTTTTGGGAGCCTCGACCGGGGTGCTATCCGTGACGATCTTCTTGCACTTCTTGCGAATGACTTCGGGGGTATCGAAGATCTCGATCGTGTTGCCGTAGCTCTTGGACATCTTGCGGCCATCCACCCCCGGCACCACGGCGACGGTGTCGAGGATATAAGGCTTCGGCAGCCGGAAGACCTCGCTTCCTTTACCGTAAACGTGGTTGAACCGCTCGGCGATGTCGCGAGTGATCTCCAGATGCTGCTTCTGATCCTGTCCCACGGGCACCACGTCGGCGTCGTAAAGCAGGATGTCGGCCGCCTGTAAAACAGGGTAGGCGAAGAGCCCGTGATCGGCCGGAAGGCCTTGCTGGACCTTATCCTTGTAGCTCACGCATTTCTCCAACCAACCCATCGGCGTGACCGTGGTCAAGAGCCAGGCGAGCTCGACGGTCTCGGGAACGTCGGACTGGACGAAGAGCGTGGCGGTCCGGGGATCGAGTCCCAGAGAAAGCAGGTCGATCAAGACGTCGTTGACGTATCCGCGAAGCTGGCCGGCATCGCGGACGCTGGTCAGCGCGTGATAATCGGCGACGAAATAGTAGGCGTCGTTCCCCTGCTGGAGGGCCACGTACTGGCGGATCGCACCGCAGTAATTGCCGATATGGAGCGGACCCGAAGGCTGAATTCCCGACAAAACGCGCATGGCCGAGACATCTCGCGAAGGCCGTCAAGCGAAGCAGGCGCACCGTCTTCGGCGCGCCTGGAATTTTCTCAGTTGGCTCATGATGGATTCTGGGGTGGTGGTTCCTGCCACACCTGCGATAGCCTCAAGACTGGCTGCACCACTTGGCTGGCTATCATGTTGAAGGCGATCAGCGCCCCGACCGACAATTCCCCATTG
>JAYVYS010000698.1:0-5569 GCA_043784005.1 Isosphaeraceae bacterium | reverse complement strand
GTAACGGGAGCTCTGTTCGGAGTGCTTCTCGATCGAGGGTCGCCCTATCTCGCCGCTCAGTCTCCCCGAGACGCACAACACTCGGGAACGGTCTCCGCCTCGCCAAACCCCTCAGCCGCCGCCCGAGGTGCTAGCGAGGATGTCCTTTATGCGCAGCTCGCACAACAGTATGCCCAGTTCGAGCCCGTCAATCGCACCTTCGCGATGGTCGCCCGCGTGGTCTCACCGGCGGTCGTTCATATCGTCGCTCAGAAGACCGGGCGAATCGACGAGACCACCAAGGTCCGGCACTACGAGGAGACCGGCTCCGGTGTGATTGTTCGAGGCGAGAAGGCCAAAGGTCTGTTTGTGCTCACGAACAACCATGTGGTCGAGGGTGCGTCTGCATCCAAGATTAACATTTTTCTGCAAGACGGAAGGGCTATTCATCCCGATCAGGTTTGGGCGGACCCGAAAGCCGACATCGCCGTTATGACGCTTAGCCGAGACGACCTTCCCGCCGCGCGATTCGGGAACAGCGATGAACTCAACGTTGGTGATTGGGTTCTCGCGATGGGCAGTCCCTTTGGACTTCTTCACTCGGTCAGCCAGGGGATCATCAGCGCCCGTGGACGTCACATGGAAGAACTCCAGGACGTCGAGAATCAGGACTTCCTTCAAACGGACGCGGCGATCAATCCCGGAAACTCGGGCGGTCCCCTGGTTAATATGAAGGGGGAAGTGATCGGGATCAACAACTCGATCGCGTCCAATGGCGGCGGCAACGAAGGGGTGGGATTCAGCATTCCGATTAACCTGGCGCGCTGGATCATGAACCAGCTTGTGACGAAAGGGCGCGTCACTCGTGGGGCGATGGGGATCGATTTGCACACGGAAGGCGAATTCAAGTCCGACGACGCTATCGCATTGGGACTTGATCGGGCCCGTGGCGCTTGGGTGAAAAATGTACATTCAGGTTCACCCGCGAGTGCGGCGGGAATTCGCGATGGCGATGTGATCCTCAAGTTCGCCGGAATTGACGTGATCGACTTGAATCAGCTCATCAATATGGTTTCGATGGCACCGATCGGTCAGTCTGCCGAGCTGGAGGTGTGGCGGGCGAAGAATCGTCTCACTCTAAAGGTTACCGTGGGTGACCGAGAACGGACGATCGCCGCGAGGGGGAATGATGCCCCGACCCCGCCGCATTCCAATGACCGAAAGCCCCGAGCGATGGATCGGGCGACCGGCGCTGTCAGTGAGGTAATCGGGGTCGAGCTTCAGACGCTCGACGCACCGGCGGCTCGACAGCTTGGATTGCCAACAACAATGAAAGGGGCCGTGATCATCCGTATCGACCCCAATAGCCCGCTTGCACAGGTCTTGCGACCGCTTGACGTGATTTACGAAGTGAACGGCAAAGGGATCGGCACGGCCGAAGAAGCGGCGAGAGCATTGGCCGCCCGTGCGGCCAAAGAAAACCTGCTCGTCGGATACGACCGCGTTGTGAAGGGCGCGATCGAGCGCCGGACGGTCCAAGTTCCGTGAGTCTCGCACTTATTGAAGCCCTGAAAGTGCTTTCTAGCGGCCAGGATCTCGCCGTTGATGAAACCGAAGCCGCCGTACATGTATTGCTTTCCGGCGAAGCGAGTGAAGCGGCGTCGGCAGCCTTCTTAACAGCCCTTCGCGTCAAGGGAGAAACGGAAGGCGAGCTTGCAGGTACCGTACGCGCGGTTCGGTCGCGAATGGAGGTGATTGGGCTTGATTTGCCGGCCTTTGGCGTACTCGATACATGCGGTACGGGGGGCGACGGTGCCAACACCGTTAACGTCTCGTCGGCAACCGCCGTTGTGGTCGCGGCTTGCGGAATACGCGTGGCCAAACATGGGAATCGATCGGCCTCAGGGAATTCAGGAAGCTCTGAGGTTTTCGCCGAGCTTGGCATCGCCATCGAAGCGCCCCTTAGTGTGGTATCACGATGCCTCGCCGAGGCGGGGATCACGTTTCTTTTCGCGCCGAGATTTCATCCCGGTCTGAAGCACCTCGCAACGATACGCGGCCAGTTGCCATTCCGCACTGTGTTCAACCTTGTCGGACCTCTCGTAAACCCGGCCCGCCCGGATTTTCAGCTCGTGGGGGTCGCGGGCGAACGTCAAGGTGAACTCGTTGCGGGAGCGTTGAAGAAACTCGGAACACGCCGCGCCGCCGTCGTGACGGGTGCCGATGGGCTGGATGAGGTCACGCTTTCGGGCTCGACGCGAGTTTTGCTGGTGGAAGGTGGCCAGGTCCATCGCTTGACGTGGACGCCCCTGGACTTCGGGCTCGGGTGGGTCGAGCTAAGTGACCTCCGGGTATCAGGGCCGTCCGAAAGCGCCGCGAGGATCAGTCACACATTCGCGGGAGAACCCGGGCCTGTTCGCGACGTGATCGTGGCGAATAGTGCCGCCGCTTTGTGGGTCGCGGGCGAGCCCGATCTCAAGAAGGGTGTCGAAAGGGCGATCGAGGCGATCGAGAGCGGCGCTGCCAGCCGCGTTCTGAAGCACTGGCGCGAAGTGAGCCACCAGACGGCTTGACGTCCGCGCGCAGCCATGTGCTCGGGAGAGACTCCGACCGGCGAGGGTCGCCCAGGTAGTCGTCGTCGATCGGCAAGGGTCTCCGACCCTGCCGTCATGGTGTTCCCTTACCGCCCACCGAACCGGTCCGGCCAGATCTCTTCAAAAACGTGATAACCGCCGGGGACCATGCCGAGGGCGTGATAAGTCTTCTGGGCGCGGCCATTGGCCTGTTCGACGTAGAGTCGAAGGCCAACGACATCGCCGGCCTCGAGTGCCGCGTTTCGGATGGCGGCATGGAGGGCACGAAAGACTCCACGGTTGCGGAAGTCGGGGTGTACGTATACGGATTGGAACCACCAGAGCCACCCGTTCCGCCAGTCGCTCCACTCTCGGGTGATGGCGGCTTGACCGATCGCTGGCCCTAACTCCGACGCCTCGGCAATCCAATACCGAAGCCGGTCCCGGTCAGTGATCGCGGCACGGATTCCGCGTCTCAAGACTTCAAGATCGAGGCACTTTCCCTCGGTTTCCTCAGCCAGGCCAGCGTTGAAGGCCACGATCGATTCAAGGTCGGTGATTCGTGCGTCGCGAATCCAGGTTTCCGCGATGGATGACTTCAATGCTTATCGCTCCGACGGTTCCGAGCACGACGGCTCGCCTCCTGGAGGATCCGGTTCTCGTCTTCGGAAAGGGCTTCACGACCTTCGCGTGCGATCTTGGCGAGCACTTCATCGAGCCGAGCGTCAAGCTGCTCCTCGGCGATCACCGCTACCACCGGTTTCGCCTGGCTCGCGCTGTTGGTCGCCCAAGAGGGCTTAGAAGTTGCTGAAGGGCGAACCGCCGGCTTCTCTCGAGGCTCGGTCCCCGTCACCACGCGAAGCCGAGGCCTTCGCGCGCGGCTCCAGGGCATGTGCGACCAACGTAGGTCGAAGCGTCGAAACAGGGAGCCATAAGCCACGCCGGCGAGGTGCGACTCGACGGCCTCGATCGTTCCGCCTTTGAGCAGAAGAACGACCTGATAGATGACGAAAAGCGTGACGAGAAGCCACATCTCAACCGGAATCACAAACATGAACATTACTTCGCGGCGCGGGAAGAATAACGCATAGAGCACGACCACCGCGAGCACTGCACCCGAGGCGCCGACCATCCGAACATCGGGGTTTCCCCCGTGCCTGGGAACAAATTCATGCGCGGCCGCCCAGACGAACGTGCTAAAGATCGCGGCGGAGAGATAGAACGCGAGAAAGTCTCGAGGCCCGTACATCGCCTCGATCTCGCGGCCGACGAACCAGAGAAAAAGCATGTTTCCGATGAGGTGAAGCACATCGGCGTGAAGGAAAGTGGCGGTGAGAAGTTGCCAGACACGTGCTTGACGAAAGATCCCATCAGCACGGGCAGCGAACCAATGGCCGAGGAAGTCCGGACCCAATACCTCTGTCTGTTCGCCAAGGAACACGGCGACGTTGATGAGGATCAGCCACTTACAGACTGGGGCTGTCGCGAAAAAGCCGGGACCGCGCGATTCGCCCCGGTAGTATTCACGGTCGTAAATGCCCATGGCGGCTCCGGCGAGATTCGAGCGTCCGGCAAGCAGGATCGGAGAGGCGTTCGGATAATCTCTTTTACATCATCGGAGGGAGCAGACGGCATGTCAACATCCAGAGCCGGCACGCCCGGCGCAAGCCGTTGGTAATCTGATGGGGGATGCGGCGATCCGCCCGAATTAGTCGGAGAGAAGCGCTTCCATGGCTTCGCGGCGTGTCGTGTACATCGGCCAAAGCATGTCGAGCGACGTCATGTGGAGAAGCTCTTTCGCCTGCGGCGAGACGCCCGCGAGTGCCATCATTCCTCCTTTGGCGCTGGTCAGTTTCCAGCATCGAATCAGGAGGGTCAGAAACATCGAGCCGAAGTAGTTCACGGCGCTCAGATCAAAAACGACGAGCGGCCCGTTGATCCGGCCGAGTGGTGAGAGAATGATCTCCGCGACCTGCGTTTCCAGCCCGGCGTCGATCGTTTCTAGCGCCGGCGTGGCGATGTAGAGGATCAGGTCGCCATGTCGTTCCATCGAGAAGGCGTCGGCATTATTTGTGCGATTCATCAGTTGGCGCGACCTTCCCGGAGACGTTTGCACACTTCCGGAACATGGAGTGGCCAAACATCACATTCGAGCGCGAGACGAGGGGATGCTCCATTAAGTTAGAACCGGTTCCCCTGGAGGACAAGGCCAAACCAGGTGGCGATTCCATCCCCACAGTTTCGATGAGATTTTGGTGAATCTGGAAATCTTTCAACGACGTTGAGTGGGAAGGAATCTTTCGGGATCACGAATAAGGGCCTCACGCCTCGGACACCATTTCGCGTCGGGTCGAGGAAGGAAGCCCATAGCCCTCATCTGTTCGATGTGTGTATCAATTCAGGCAGAGGGGCGGCAGTTTGAGAACGCGCGAACCACTTCGAAGAGATCGCTGCTTACCAGCAACTGCTCGTCCTCAAAATCGCGGAGCCAAACGTAGTTGTCGCGAAACGCCTGGGCGAGCAGGGGGTAGAGATCCACAAGCCGGACGGGAACGACAGGAGCGTGGGCCTCAACGGAGGGCTCGTCCTCGGGGCGGGGGAAGACGCGGAGTTGAGCAGTGGCCATCGGATTTCCTTCTCCGTTCGTTCCTACGCCAGCGTTTCCTGATCCGGATCAAGCTCGCATCCGGAAGGTTTGCCGCGCCATCGAGACGTGGTCAGCAGGGCACTCGGGACCGATCATTCATGCTGCGTCCACTCTGAGAATTCCCGACAGCCTGATTTCAACTACAAGCACTGATCGGTCCGTCGGGCCTCACAACATCACTTCAATCCGGTCTATTTTTGCTCAAGTCCTCCCAATCGCCCGTGCCAACCTCAAAGACTGCAAAATTCACTCAGTTCTCGACGCGATTTGTTCTCTGGTTGGGAGTTGAATAAACGGAGATTGGAAACCGTTAGTCCGTCCCGTCATACTACACGGATTAATGCCTCTCGGGTTTCGTCCACGTTTCCAG
>JAYVYS010000697.1:0-6044 GCA_043784005.1 Isosphaeraceae bacterium | reverse complement strand
GGATTTCGGTGAGAAGGGACCGTATGACATGGACGGCACCTGCGCGGGGGGGAATGCGGAAGCCCACATCGGCTCGACGTACACCACATCTCCAGATCGTACCATTCCCAACGGTGCCCCGACAGGGAATTTGTCGGTCCCCGCGCGCTCCGGCGTCAAACGGCCCGGAATTTCCTTGAGCGGCGTCATCGGGTCGATTTCAATGTGTTTTGAGATCAACGTAAGTCTGACGTTTCCGCAGGACGTCGGCCTTCGTCAGGGAAGATCCGAAGGTTAGATCGCCTCGAAGTTCATTCGAGAAAGAGCCACTCATGAGTCATGTCATCGTGCGGGTCTGGGTATCGAGAATCAAAAAGACGAGCCCCGGCCATGCCTCGCTCGCGATTCACCCGCATGCGCAAAGCGCGCAAGAGGGCTACGTGAGCTTTGCCCCGATCAAGAGCGGATCGGTGTATGGACCAGGAAAATTCTACACGCTCGCACACGACCTGGACGAATACGACAAACCGACCAACGACGGCGCTCGCGGCTGCTGGATCGGCAAGATCTACGGACTCGACACGGACAAGATGATGAAGGCGTTTACCAAAGACAACCACACGCAAGTGTATTCGTTGTTCAACGAATGCGCCTCGCAAGTCCATAAGTACCTCCAGATCGGTGGCGGCGACAAGTTCGCCACCCGCTGGTCGCGAAATGCCCTCGTGTGCTGGAGCCCCGACGATGTCGAGGACTATGCGCGGTCGATCGTGGACCACACCCGACATCTCGGTTCGACCGGGAATAAAGTCGTCGGTGCCGGCACGGTGTTCTGAGTGTCGAGGAGCCGTGGGCGAGCCTTCGAGCCTGTGACGGCCCTTAAGCAAAGGGTCCCTGCGATGCCACGTCGCCCAGAAGCGGCTCATCATTCCGCCCCGGCCTTCTCCAGCCAATGTTCGACTTCCAGGAGATAATAATCCGAGGCACCCAAGTCAATCGTTCTGGCGAACCCGAGCTTCTTCACTTTCTGAAGCAGCGATTGGAGCCGTTTCATTCGTTCCTGGTGTGCTTTCAAGGAATCGATGCGATCGCCTTTTGTGACACACAATTCCTGCTGGGATTCAAGGGTCAATCGCGACCAGTAATAGGTGTAAAACGTGTCGGTGCGTGATTGTCGGTAATACGTCCAGACCTCCTCGTATTGCTTGAGAGCCGCCTTGTAACGCGCTTCGGCAAGCGCCGAACTTTTTGGGGCTTTCACCTCCTGGGCGGGTGCGAATGAGACAAAGGCCAGGGCCAGCCCAAGGAGCGCGAATCGACGTGTGTCAACGATCGTCATCAAGGACTCCGATTTACTGTAAGGTTCACTTCGACGTACAGTCCGCCAAGACGACCGTCCCACGCCGGAGCGTGATCCGGTCCGAAAAAAAACAACACCCCGATCACATGACTTGCTGTGAGTTGACGAGATCACAATAAGAGCGTCATCCGGCTTGCATCGCCTTTCCATTTTTATCATGCCTCGGTGCGGGAGGCTTGCAAAGTCCGTCCTTCTCCCCCCCGGGAGAAGGTCGCCGAAGGCCGGATGAGGGTCGCTGGGCTTCGCTCAATGCAAAAATGACCCTCATCCGCCGCTTCGCGGCACCTTCTCCCCGTGGGAGAAGCGAGATTGTCGGACTTTGCGATCCTCCTGTGACTCAGTGTTGCCGAGTCTGACAGAAAAGATGTGGCCGGGGTTGGCAAGGCGTTCCGGGCCGCGGGGTCTGCCCGACTTACCATTCGCTTTGGAAATCCATCTTGAACTCGAACGACTAAATCCGTCCCGACTCGATCGCCCGCTCAGCCTGTTCGACAAGAACGGCGACGAGATGATTCAGGTTCGCGAAACGGGGATCTCGGGTGTGACCGCGCACGTAACGCGCATAGATTTGTTGCACGATCACGGCGATCTTGAAGAGCCCGAAAACGTAATGGAAGAGGATGTCCGAGACGTCGCGACCGGTCCGGTCGGAGTAGCGATCAGCGAGTTCTCGCCGTGTCAACGAGCCCGGCAAGTTGGTCGGACCCATCGCGGCACGCTGGAGGGCCGGCGGATCGCCAGCCTCCACCCAGTAGCCGAGCGTCGTCCCCAGATCCATCAAGGGACAGCCCACCGTCGCCATCTCCCAGTCCAGGACCCCCACGATATGGGTCAGGTCCGCCAAGTCTAGCACGAGATTATCATATTTATAGTCATTATGAATCAACGCGGCGTCCGACGTTTCGGGAATCTGTGCCATCAGCCAGCGCGAGATTGCGTCCATCGCGGGCACGTCGTCGATGCGGGCCTTTCCCCAGCGCTCGTCCCAGCCGGTCACCTGGCGGTTGACGTAGCCTTCGGGCTTGCCAAGGTCCGCCAGCCCGATCGCCTTGTAGTCAAGAGTGTGCAGCGCCGCGAGATTATCGATCAGTGCGTCGCCGAGGGATCGGGCCGTTTCCGGGTCGATGAGCCACCCGGACGGCATCCGCTGACGAAGGATAATCCCCCTCCGGCGTTCCATGAGGTAAAAGGGAACACCCAGGATCGCGTGGTCCTCGCAAAAAAGCACGGGCGCGGGCGCGGGCGGATACGATTTCCAGAGCTTGGAGAGAACCCGAAATTCACGTCCCATATCGTGCGCCGATTTCACCACGTTTTCGAAGGGTGCGCGACGAAGAACATACTCGGCTTCCCCCAGTCGCAGCAGATAGGTCAGGTTGGAATGGCCGTGCGCGAACTGTTCGACGACAAGCGGTCCCTCGGCATCGGATATGTTCTTCTGAAGATAATCCCGCAAGATCTCCAACGGCAATTCCTCACCCGGACGGACCGGGGATGTTCCATCGTGTTCGTCCGGCATCATGCGCTCCGGTCGCGTAAGGCGACTTATCGATAGGTCAAGAAGGCGGAATCGGGAAGATGTGCCACAGTGTTGAACTCATCGAGTGTCACCCGGTCGGAGTTGAAAAGAAAGCTTGTGGTCGAGCCATTGCGAACTCGCCAATTCAGATCCAAGGCCGTTCGATCCGGTGCGCCCAGCACCAGACCGACCGCCGTGCCGATAAAACCTCCCGACGTGAACGCCGCCACTCGCCGGCCTTGTCCTTGCCCGCTCGTAAGTAGATTCAACCCGCAGCGCACACGATCCCTGAAGGTCGGCCAGCTTTCGACGCGATCATCGGCGACGGGGGCGATTTGCCAGTGAGTCAGCAGCATCTCAAACATTCGCTGAAATCGCGATGCACTCATGCTATTGTCGGCATTTGAGTGATACTCGTCTCGTAATCCTTCAAACGCCTTGTTTCGCGATGCGAGTGAAGGCGAGAAATAGGTGAACAGACCTGCGAGGTCATATTCATCCAGTTCCGCTGATAGGATCGGTTCCGGCCATGAAAGCCCCGCCTCACGGTACTGAGCGCCCACCTCCACGGCGGTCTGCTGTTGTCGCCATCGTGGACCCACGTAGACGGTGTCGAATCGGGCGTTTTGATGGACCCAATATTGCCCGAGTAATCGAGATTGTTCGACGCCTTTGGGCGAAAGCCGGTCATACTCATCGGCGAAGAAGGAGGCCTGGCCATGTCTTACAAGTGCCAGGACGCTCATAGGTCTCCCTCCAACATTTCAAGGGTACTTGGAGAGTTCGAGCTTGGCGATCGTCTCACGATGAACCTCGTCCGGGCCGTCGGCAAGCCGTAACGTTCGCGCCATGGCCCAGGCGTTGGCCAGGCCAAAGTCTCCGGAGACCCCCGCGCCGCCGTGGGCCTGGATCGCGCGGTCGATCACGCGAAGAGCCATGTTCGGGGCGACCACCTTGATCATCGCGATCTCGGCGCGGGCCGCTTTGTTGCCCACGGTATCCATCAGGTGGGCCGCCTTCAAAGTCAGCAACCTCGCCTGTTCGATCTCGATCCTCGACTCCGCGATGTCGGCTCGGATCGTCCCCTGTTCGGCCAGCGGCTTGCCGAACGCGACCCGCTTCTTGACACGCTCGCACATCGCTTCAAGAGCGCGCTCCGCCTGTCCGATCAATCGCATGCAATGGTGAATCCGCCCTGGACCAAGCCTTCCCTGGGCGATCTCAAAGCCTCGGCCTTCGCCCAGAATGAGGTTCTCGGCGGGAACGCTCACGTTTTCAAAGGTGACGTCCGCGTGTCCGTGCGGGGCGTCGTCATAACCGAAGACCGTCAGCATCCGCGTGACCTTGACCCCTGCCGTGTCCATCGGCACGAGGATCATCGACTGTTGCTTGTAAGTGGGCGCTCCAGGGTCGGTCTTGCCCATGAAGATCGCCAGCTTACACCGAGGATCGCCCGCGCCCGATGTCCACCATTTCCGGCCGTTCAGGATATAATAGTCGCCATCCCGGACAATCCGCGACTGGATGTTCGTCGCGTCCGACGACGCCACGTCCGGCTCAGTCATCGCGAAGCACGACCGGATTTCTCCCGCGAGCAACGGGTTCAGCCAGCGCTCTTTCTGTTCAACGCTTCCGTACCGAGCAAGCACCTCCATGTTCCCGGTATCGGGGGCCGAGCAATTGAACACCTCGGGAGCCCAGATGACACGCCCCATCACCTCACACAAAGGGGCATATTCCAGATTTGTTAATCCGGGACCCAACTCGTTCTCCGGTAGAAACAAATTCCATAAGCCCTCCGACTTCGCACGTCCTTTTAACTCCTCAACAATCGGCGGAGGCCGCCAACGTTCGTCACCCAACTGCGTCTCATAGGTCGACTCGTTTGGGTAAACATGTGCTTTCATAAAGGCGGAAAGCCGTTCAAAGAGTTCTCCGGACTTTGCGGAAGTTGCGAAGATCATTGACGCCTCGACCGGTCACGACCCGAATGTGGATGGGCCTTTATCCTACCGTCGTCACACACCGAACGCAAAACGCGGACGAATCGCAATGGCGGAGCCACCGGAACGCGCCCTCAAAATTGATGTTTAGACAAAAGGATCTTGAAGTCCATAATAGAACTGTTAGACTATGGAAACGGGATGACTGCGGAGTCGAGGAGGATTGTGAGATGAGGTGCGATCGACGATTCGGGCGCGAAGCGTTGCTCTTTGTTCTCGCCGCCACATTCTGGTCTGTACCCGCGCGGGGGGAGTTGCCGATCGAGCGTGAGCCGATCAATTATCTCTCTGCCAAGGCCACCGATCCCGTGGCGCGGCTTCAAGAGCGGATTGATCGGGGCACTGTGGCGTTACGGCACGACGACGAGTTGGGCTACTTGAAGTCGGTCCTGGAGCAATTACGCGTCTCGCCGACGTCTCAAACCTTGGTCTTTTCCAAGACGAGTTTTCAGCATACAAGAATTTCACCACGCACTCCGCGCGCGATTTACTTCAACGACGATGTCTACGTCGGATTCGCGCGCGGTGGAGACGTGCTCGAGTTCGCATCCGTCGACCCGAACCTGGGCGCGGTCTTTTACCTGCTTGACCAGGGGAAGACTGACAAACCCGTGTTCCAGCGGGCGACGCACGACTGCCTGCAATGCCACCACTCGGGCAAGACCGAAGAGGTTCCGGGGTTTATGGTGCGTTCGCTCTATTCCAACCGCGTGGGAGCGCCGATCTTCAGCGCGGGATCGTTTGTGACGACCCACGAGAGCCCGCTCAAGGAGCGGTGGGGAGGATGGTACGTCACGGGCACGCATGGCGCTCAGCGTCACATGGGAAACGTCGTACTCGAACATTCGCTGAATCCAGAACATCTTGATCGAGAGGCGGGCGCGAATGTCGTCGACCTCATGGGGCGGGTCAATACCGGTCCCTACCTCTCTCAGCATAGCGACATCGTCGCCTTGATGGTGATGGAGCATCAGACTCAGATGCACAACCTGATCACCCGCTTGAATTACGAGACGCGGATCGCACTTCGCCAGGAAGCGGAGATCAACAAATCGTTTGGACGCGCACCGGCAGCCATGTCGGAGGGGATGACACATCGCATACGAAGCTATGTCGACAATCTCCTGCGTTACATGCTGTTCACGGAAGAGCCTGTCCTCACCGATCCGATCAAGGGGACTTC
>JAYVYS010000696.1:0-5580 GCA_043784005.1 Isosphaeraceae bacterium | reverse complement strand
TCCTCCGCCGTCCCCGAGGCTCGTCGCCGCGCCCGCTTCTTTCCAGGGCCTCGGTCACCATCCAACCCCAGGCGGCGGGAGCATCCTGGATCTGGGACCATTCTTCGAGGAGCTGCGCGCAGATGGCCCGCGTGGGACCGGTGGGATCGCCGATTTCGTTCACAATTCCGGCGAGTGCGGATTCCAACGTTTCGGGGTCCGGGTCAAGGGCCGCGACCCGATCGAGGATGCGGCGACGAATCTCGGCCCCCGCACGGTCGGCTTGCTGGTCTCTGGCGCGGGCGCGTGGAGGGTCTGTCCCCATCGCCAACAGCAAGATGGCGAAGTCGGATGGGCGTCTCGGCTCGTCGAGGTTCACGTCTTCGGGCGGGCCGTCCATGTGTTCGTTCCGTCGATCTTGCTTGGAGGTTGAATCCCTTTGGAGGGAATATTGCCGCCGTCGCCACCATGTCCGCCGCCTCGCGCTCTTCCCATCTCCGGGCTATCACAGCCAAAAACCAATGTGACCGCCAACCCCGCGAAAGGGAGCAACGACCGGATCAGATCTCGGGTTTTCAAGGTGACGTTCCTCGACTCAACGCGATGGAGCGATGTCTTACTGCAAGCCAATCGATCTCGGTATGCCCACAATCGCCAGGCTCAACACGAATTCACCGAGCAAAACAAAAAGCGCCGCGTCGAAGAGTCCGCGTTCGCCACTCGGCTTTCGATGGACAAGAGGAAGTACCAGGCCCACGGGAACGACGAATAAAGGAATCAGCATTCCAGGCCAGCGTTGAAAGGCGATTCCCGCGCTACCTCGCATCGACAACGCCAGGCCGATAAGTATGCCGAGTTCCATGAGGATCAACGAGCCAAGGACGCGTTCGTGACGATCGTGCGTCCGGTCGAAATCATGTCGAGGCGCGCGGTGATACCCGACGACAAGTGCCGCCACGCCTGCGGTCAGTCCGGAGACGAAAAGGATCGCACGCAGCCAGACGGCCCCGACCCAGGGATGGGAACCCGACTTTGTGATGAGCAGTTTTGGAGCGGTCACGAACAGCAAAGACCCATAGAGCCCGATTCCGAGCAAGAGGGCCAAGCAGAGAGCCAAACGGGTCGATGGTCGCATCGTCTTATCAAAGAGCGAGCTGAGGCCCATGATTCCACAGGCCCCCGCCGTGGTCTTGGCGATGAAGATCGACCAGACGACCGGGTCGGTCATGACGTGCGGCATGACCACGCTCACGGCGAGAGGTTCGCGGTCGCCGTCTCCTCCGATCGCGCGACCTCGCCCTTCCGACGTCCGAACGCGAGGAACGCGCCGAAGGCCATCGCGAACGACGCGGCGATGCTTTTGATTGACGACGGCCAGACCACGCGGCTGGGAACCTGCGGAACGATCTCGGACGGCAGGCCGTAGGTTTCCGGCGTATCCATCAAGAGATAAAAGGCGTTAAGACCTCCGAGGATCTTGTCATCGGCCCCATACAAGCTGGCCTGCGTGGCTCCGGTGCCTTGAAGCTGCTCGACCCGGCGCTTGGCGCGCTCTCGAAGCTCGTCGATGGGGCCGAACTGGATCGAGGCCGTCGGGCAGGCCTGAGCGCACGCGGGAACAAGGCCGCTCTTCAGGCGGTCGTAGCAGAAGGTGCATTTCTGTGCGACTCGCTTCTCCGCGCTGACGTGGATCACGCCGAAGGGACAGGCGGCGATACAGTCTCGGCAGCCATTGCAAGTTGGCTCCTGGATATAGACCGTGTCAAATTCGGTCCGCACGATCGCGCCGGTGGGGCAGACTTCCAGGCAAGGCGCATTGACGCAGTGCTTGCAAACGTCTGACATCATGAGCCACTGCGCTTGCGAGCGATCTTCGCTGAATTTCTCGATGAATTTGACGTGCCGCCAATCAACGTCGGAGAGTGCGCCCGTGTTATCGTAGCTGGTTCCCAGAAGTGGTACGAGACCGCCATCGCGCGCGGGAATCGCGTTCCACTGGTGACAGGCCACCTCGCATGCTTTGCAGCCGATACAGACCGAGGTGTCGGTATAGAATCCGACGGCCAGGGACGAGCCGTTCGCGACCGCCATCAAGACGCCCCCTCAAAGGAATCGGGGCAAGACTTCACGCAGTCTATTGGACACCGCCAGGCGCGGGCTGTCAAACCGGGCGCGATCGGAAGGGTTGTTTCATTCTCCGAGGGGCGATCAAAAGGCGATATCGGAAAGACGAGATTCGAGATCCAAGAGAGGAAAATCGTGACATACGTTTCGGAGTCACGCTCGGCGAGCGGGCGATCGGAGGCGGGAATCTCATCCCAGCCTGATCCTCATCGCGTAATCTTGGCGTCCGGCGACAGTGCCAGAGCGCGGTCGAGGCGGGCGAGCGTCGCGGGAGTTGCCCCCTGATCGCGCCAGATCACCCGCCCTTGACGATCGACAAGCACCAACGTGGGAAACGCCTGGATGTGCAGAGCCTCTTGAATCGGGCAGGTTCCGTCGTTTTTGCTGACGAGGATCGGATAGTTGACTTTGAGCTTACGGGCGGTCGCCTTCACGCGAGCGACGGCCTCGTCGCGAGGGTCGGGTTCGCAGGCGATCCCCACCACCGCAATCTTACTTCCCAACCGTTCCTGAAGCTCGATCAGGTGGGGGACGGAGCGAAGGCAAGGCTGGCACCAGGTTCCCCAGAAGTCGAGCAAAATCAGGTCGGCGTCGATGTCCTGGAACCGGACGGGCTTGCCATCAAGGTCGGGGAGGCGAAAGTCGACGATCCGACGATGACGATCGTCGTAGTCGCAATAAGGTTCGGCAAACTTAACGAGATCGGATCGCAACGAAGCCTGCACAGCTTCGCCCTTCGTGCCGGATTTCGTGCCGAACGAGCGTCGGGTGATACCGGGATCGGCCTTCGCATCGTGCGGGCGATTCGCGGCGAGAGAGTCGCGTTCGAGCGGCGGAATGTCTTTGGCGGACGCGGCGACGTCGCCCCACTTTGGCTTTCGCGTCTCCCGCGGTGCCGGTGCTGGCTTGATTTTGACCGGAGCCTCATCGCGGAAAGGGTCTTGCCGAATCGAGGCTGCGGGCGGCGGGTCGCGACGCGCGATGGCTTCAGGACGTCTTGACGCGCGGGGCTTCACGACACCTGTCGGGGCCGAAGGAGCCTCCGGAGCAACACTTGCTGGCCCCCGGCGGACGATCTCGGGCGGTGTATCGGAGGCAAACGGATCGTTCTGAAACACGATGGGGCCGAACGTTTCTTGAGCGACGACAAGCGAGCCCGGCGCGGAACTTGGTAGTTCCTCGGCCTGTTTTTCCCGGCTCGGAGACGAAGGACGGGTCGTCTCCCCGGCGATTCGGGGGAATCCTTGCATTGTGCGCGTGGTATCGGGCGCGGATTTGGGGCGAGGTTTCGCAATGGGTGCGGGCTCCGGGTCTTCGGCTCGCTCCAGCGCCGGGGGCAAAGGATTCGGCCCGTCGTCGTCGGTGTCGGCGGGGTTCGAGATCGCTGTTGCGGAAGTCCCGCGCGTCTCCGGGTCGATCGGTGCGTTAATAGGTTCGGGTTGCTGAGACTCGGCTGAGGTAGCACTGTCGCCGGGTGCGACCGGCTGAGTCTTTGCGTTGGTTGTGCCGACTCCTGAACGCCAAGTGCGTGCGCCGATCGCGGCGGTGGGCGGGGGCCTTCGCATCGGAGCAGGCTGATCGACGCGCGAGTCCCTCGGCAGATTCTCGGCTTCGAGGGGAGGAGGAAGATCTTCCTCGTTCACCGCGACGGATTGCGAGTCGTCGAGCTCACGAGAGAACGCCATCGGTTTTCGACGTTCGATCGCGCGGGGAAGATTTTCCGGCTCAGGGTCGTCGGGACTTGCTTCCACCTCGGAGACGGGTCTCACCTTGGCGGGAACCGTCGCGCGACTGGCCTTGGGTTCGTCTTGCGAAACGAGTTTGATCCGGACATCGCTCTCATCAGTTGATGCGACCGCGCGGCCGCTCATCGGGCCATCGTCGCCTTCCCACTCTGCGATCACCGTATAGTCGGAATTGGCACGAAGGCCGTGAAGGGTGAACGCTCCCGAGCGGTCGGTGGAGGTCTTGACGACCTTGCCCCCCGATGCGCCATTCACGGCGAGACGGACGCGGGCATCCGGGACCGGTCGACCGGCGGCATCATAAACCCGGCCGGAAATTCGCCCGTCACCTTTTCCAGAACGGCGGGGTGAAGGCGGGTCGACGTCGGACGGTTCGGAGCCGGAAATCGTCGAGCCGGGCTCACCCGACACGACAGGCAGTGGCTTGTCGCCTACAGCCAGGTAGGTTTTCATCTTGCTCAGCGGACCCGTGCGTTGCTGACCGGGAGTGCTTGCGCAGCCGGAGAGCCCCAACACCAGGCTCATCGAGATTTTCAGGAGGTGCGGTGGTCGTTTCAAGGTGCTCATGGCGGCGGAACCTCCTCCTGAGCAATGCATTGCGTCAACAAATACGGGACCGTCAAGGCCATTCCCCAAGTCGAAGCAAGACATCCTGTCCGGCCGACACGGTTCCCTTCACGGCGCGCTCGACCGGTTCGAGAATACCGTATTCTCTCTTTCGGTTAGACCTTGGGCCGACTTGAGAGTTTTGGTGGGATTTCCACGGATCGAGGAGGAGGAAGCCGGGAGATGAAGCTGAGAACGGTAAGCTGGCTCGCGGTCGAGTCTAACGATCGGCGAGGGTCTCCGGACCCCGTCGTCTTTGACTCATCCCATGCCCGGAGAACCTTCGGTCCGAGTAGCGACGGGGTCGGGGGACCCTCTCCGATCGAGAGACGGACATCAACGTCCAGAAGTGAGCTTGGATACCGTACCTTTGCTCGTTACCAATATATTATTCATATATTGATTTAATAGCTAATTCAAGACCTAGCCTTCGACGCGGTTAACGTTCGGATTTTACGGACGATTTGCCATTTAAAAACTTCGAGGTGCCGTATCCAAACCCGAAAGATAAAACCAGGAAGAGCGAACCCGTGCTCACCGATTGAGACATGCTGAGTAACCCCCTCTCGCCGAGCGAGGCCAAGATGCCGCAACTGATCCCGAGCGTCGGCAAGAGAATGGCCCAAGCGACGATCGCCGTCCGCCACGCGGCGGAGGGTGATAGAAACGCCATACCGATAGGTACAATGAGTGCGACTATGGCGGCGGTCACAAAGACGATTAAGTTGAAATTCAACGCGCCTCCCTTGATTGTCAGACAGCCTGCGAAGCCGTTTTCATTCCATTCAGTTCCTCAATGCGATCTCACGTTGCGTAACTCGAAGCAGAGCACGCACATCCTCGGCGTCAGCGTTGTCGGGACGTGCTTCAACATAGATTTGTAATGATGAAACGGCCTCGGCGGGCCTGTCAAGCCGCAGAAGTAACAGGCCGACGTCGCGTTGCTCTTCGTAGTCTTGTGGGTTCAACGCGACGAGGCGACGGATTACCGGCACCGCGGCGGCGTATTCGTGGGTTTGCACATAAATCGTCTTGAGGTTCCGGAGCATCCGCGAAACCACCTGGGCGATGCTGCAAGGCTCGAATAGCGCCTCGTCGATCGCGACAGGTCGGCCGATCTGCCTTG
>JAYVYS010000695.1:0-3104 GCA_043784005.1 Isosphaeraceae bacterium | reverse complement strand
GGGCCAGATCGACCGACGCCGACGGCGAGGGGGATGTGCGGGAGCTCTCGATCCAATTTCTCTGCACCGGCCCGCTTGACTTCCCAACTCTCATAGATGGATCATGACGATTCGTTTCGGGAAGGACGTGCATCAATCGAAACTGCCTGGAATGCCCTCAAAGTTTGACTTTTCATGCGTTCGGGTGCTCAAAGCGGCGTGAGGATTCGAGTTGGGAATCCGAGCGTCCAGAGTCGTTACCGGCACAGAGTCCCATCGGGTGCGATCGGTGGAATTGACGAATTGCTAAAGAACAATGAGTGTCGACGCAAGCCTCGTATCGGATCGAGCCGACTCGACCCGGAGTTCGGTCCTATTTTTTTCCGTTCCGCGAGCGTCCGGAAAGGCCCGTCAACAGCATCTCCTCTTCCTTTCCTACTATCGAAAAATGGGGGCCGCCCGTATACAAAATAATACATGCGTGATTGCGATCATGCATCTTGCAATGCTTGGGATAATCGATGTGTAAGTGAAGGGTGTTTGGCGAGGGGCTCGATTCGGGTGCTTGCTGCTGTTAATTTAATACTCATATTTCGACCCTCGACAAAATACCGAGGGGATCGGATTTTCCCTTCCCCTTTTTCGGAAGGGACAATCTCAAATCTGAGCGTCGGGCGACGTTGTCCTCTCAGGCCGTTTCTCAACGGGATTCGCGATGAATCTGAACGTGGATCGCCTTCATGCCCAGCGGCTTCAGGCTCTCGACTTCTGGGAGAGCCCGATCACACTCGAAGCCCTGGCAGGCGGAATCACGAATCACAACTATCGCGTGACGGCCGGCAATCGCTCTTACGTCGCCCGACTGTGCGTCGAGCGTGAAATCCTAGGCATCGACCGCCGCAACGAGGTCATTTGCCAGCGGGCGGCGCATTCTCTAGGGATCGCCCCGGCGGTGGTGCATCATGAGCAAGATGTACTTATCAGCGAATATGTTCCGGCGCGGTCGCTGATTCCGGAAGACGTTCGGAACCCCGCCTGCGTGCCAAGGCTTGCCGCCGTATTAAGGGCACTTCATGACGGTTGGGATACTCTAACAGGCGAAATGCTCTTCTTCTCATCGTTCCAGACGGTGCGAACTTATGCCAGGACTTCCGCCGAGTTGAAGGCGACACTGCCCGACGATATTGAGGGCTTGCTGGAAGACGCTCGAGAACTCTCGCACCGTCTCGGGCCGTTCGTTCCCACTCTGTGTCACAACGACCTGCTCCCGGCGAATATCCTCGACGATGGCGAGAGGATTTCGATCGTGGACTGGGAATACGCGGGGATCGGACACCCGCTCTTCGACCTGGCGGGAGTATCCGCCAATTGCGCCTTTAGCGACACGCTCGACCGCGTCTTTCTCGCTGCTTACCGAAGCACACAGACCGCGAGTCCCCGGGATCTGCAAGAGCTGCGGATCTTGAAGATCATGTCGCTCTTGCGCGAGGCGCTCTGGTCGGTGATCCAGACGGTCGCGTCGGATATCGACTTCGATTACGAGGGCTACGCTGAGACAAACTTCGAGGCCTACCGCACGGCGAGACGCGCGCTCGACTGAGTGGACGCTTCGAAGCGAGAACGGGCCGGATCGAATGATCCGGCCCGTGTCGGCTTTGTCGCGTATCGAACCGGTCAATCCTTCAGGTCGGATCGCATGACCTCGTGCAGCGTGGCGACGAGCAGGTCGTTCTCACCTGGCGTCCGCACGCAAAAACGAACGTGACCACGGGTCTCGAACGCGAGGTTGTCGGGACCGGTCACCACCGCGCCGGCTTCGAGACCGGCGTAATTCGAACACTCGCGGACCAGCAGGCCTCGTCGGGCGAGCGTGTCTTGCAACTGGAGCGAAGTCCAGGGCGTATCCACGAGGCTCGTCAAAACGAAGTTCGCCATAGGAGGTGCCGAAAGCGGCCGAATTTGCGATGGCCAGGCGGGACGAAGGCCCGGAACATCCCAGAGTCGATCCGTCAATCGGGCCGACTCCGCAGCGATCAGCTCTATAGTGCGCGCGAGGTAAACCTCGTCATCGACGCAAGCGATCGCCGCATATTCGGCGGCAGTCGTCACGGTCCAGGGCTGGAGGCAACGGCGAAGCTTTCCGAGAATTTCTGGCGAAGCAACGGCGTAGCCGATCCGCAGGCCGGGGATCGCGTAAATCTTGGTCATCGAACGCAGTACGATCAGGTCGTCACGCTCGGCGGCGACGGGAACGACCGTGCGATCGGCCTCATCGGGAAGGAACGGCAGGTAAGCTTCGTCGACAACCGTCAGGCCTCGTTCGGGAGTCCGATCGATCAGTTCGAGGAGTCGACCCCGCTCCCAGACCCGGCCGGTCGGGTTGTTGGGATGCCCCGGTCCAAACGATCCCGGCCCGCGCGTCGGGGGCGAAATCCTGTTCCCATCCAAGAGTCGGATTTTCCCAAAGCTTGTTTCGCAAGCCATTTTGGGCGGCGGTCCGACGATACTCGCCGTAGGTCGGCTCTTGGAGATGGGAGAGAGGGAGTTGCGGATCGCCCAGAT
This sequence comes from Isosphaeraceae bacterium, assembly GCA_043784005.1. Classification (GTDB taxonomy): domain Bacteria; phylum Planctomycetota; class Planctomycetia; order Isosphaerales; family Isosphaeraceae; genus JAYUFP01. Next base: position 563 of record JAYVYS010000695.1, on the reverse strand, counting down.
CGTCAGCGCTCTCTAGCAGGTCGTCGCGAAACGCCTGGCCGATCAGGCTGATCAGCTCCGTGGTACCGGCTCCCACAAGAATACGATCGGCGGGCACGTTGTGCCATTCAGCGAGACGTTCCACAAGTCGAGGCGCGCCGGGTTCGGGATAGCGACCGATGGATTCGCTGGTCCGGCGAACGGCGTTCAGTGCCGCAGCCGGCGGGCCGAGGCCGTTCAGGGGAGCTGAAAAGTCCAGAAGCGGACGATTTCCGAGCCGCAATCGAGCCCGAATCGCCGACTGGTTTCCGCCATGTTGAATCGGGAGGGTCGCTTTTTGGTCGAGCATCCGGTTTGGTTCGGCGAGGGTGTAGTGGAAGGGCCGGTCGGCAAGGCCGACGCGAAACACCAAGGGACGGGTGCCGCTCTCCAAAATACGGATGAGATCCGGCGGGATCATCCCAAAGTCATTGATGAATTTTGCGGCGGATGATTCATCGACTCTTCACATACGGTGGAAGGAGTGAAGGATATAATCAACATCGCTCCGGACGCAAGCCCCGACCCCCCGAATCGCGTGGAGA
>JAYVYS010000694.1:0-13211 GCA_043784005.1 Isosphaeraceae bacterium | reverse complement strand
CCACCCCGAATCGAGGTCGGGAAGCGATTTCCTGCCCATTCCTGAGTTCCGGCAGTCGATTCGGGTTCGTTCGGGGAAGTGCCGTATCTCGGGACGTTGCAATATGATCGGCTTTCTTTGGGGAATGCGATGCGCGATCGTCCCCCTTTCCTCCGCGAGGACATTGCGTCGCGCGTGCTCATGACGTGTTTGGTTTCACTTATTGAAATGGCTTGGCGGTTGTCGAATGAGGCCGCACCATGAAATGCAACTTGCGAAAACTTTGAAAGTGCGACACCCCTCTTGCATATCATCGTATCCATTTCAAGGCATGTCTCTTGAATCCGAGGGAACGTGCCGCCTGTAGAGTCGGCGAGACCTCCGGGATACACTGGGGGTCGTCGCATCTTCTTATCCGGATCGGTAGGTCTCTGTTGACGAAGTGACTCCGATGGCAACGATGCCTGAGTTTGAGTATGACGTCCTCCTGAGTTACCCAGCCCTCGACGAGCCGATCGCGATGGCGCTGGCGGAGCGGCTCAAGGCCGAGGGTCTACGCGTCGCCAGCATTAACGAATGGGAAGGCCAAGGTCCGATACGCCATTTTCGCGATGACTCCCGGTTCCATCAAACCGGTTTCCTGTTTGTTTTAAACTCTCGTCACGGGACCGGGTTGGAAGAGGTTTCACGCGGAATGCTCATCGAACCCTTTCTTAGAGTCGAGAACCCATCGCGATATCTGATTGTGTTGAACATTGATGGCACCGAAGCCCCGGAATATGTCAACCCGCATACCTTTCTTGACTGGAGTAAGCCTACCGACGCCGAATTCACCAACCTCCTCACTTGTCTACGGCAACAAGGCCTTCACGGACATGAATCGTATGTACGAGCCGTGGCGATCTCGGACGACGGCCTTCGCGCCATCTCGGGATCTGGCGACGACACGCTGCGGGTCTGGGACCTGACGACGGGCAATTGTCTGGCCACGCTCGAAGGACACACGGATTCCGTCAAGAGTGTGTCGGTAACGCCCGACGGCCTTCTCGCTGTCTCGGGATCTTCTGACAACTCGTTGCGGGTCTGGGACCTGATGACGTGTGAGTGCCTGTCCACGCTCTACGGACACACGGGTTCCGTCAATAGCGTGTCGGTGACGCCCGATGGCCACCGCGCAGTCTCGGGGTCGTATGACGGCACGTTGCGGGTCTGGGACCTGACGACGGGCGATTGCCTGGCTATGTTCGAAGGACTTGAGGGTTACATCCTCAGCGTGTCAGTGACGCTGGGTGGCCTCCGCGCGATCTCGGGGTCGTATAACGGAAAATTGCGGATCTTGGACCTGACGACGGGCAGTTTTCTGGCCACGCTCGGAGGGCACACGGGCTCCGTCTATAGTGTGTCCGCGACGCCCGATGGCCGCCGTGCCGTCTCGGGGTCTGATGACCGCACGTTGCGGGTCTGGGATCTGACGACGGGCGATTGTCTGGCCACGCTCGAAGGGCACAAAGATTCTGTCAATAGCGTGTCGGTGACGCCTGATGGCCTTCGCGCCATCTCGGGGTCGACTGACGGCACGTTGCGGGTTTGGGACCTGACGGCAGGAGAATGCCTGGCCACGCTCGTAGGGCATAAGTATTCCGTCGGTAGCGTGTCGGTAACGCCCGACGGCCGCCGCGCCATCTCAGCGTCTGATGACGGCACGTTGCGGGTCTGGGACCTGTCCGAACTGATCGCGTCGTCCACGAACCAATCCCGCTACACCAATGCCAAGATCCTTCTCACCGGCGAAAGCGGCGTAGGTAAAACCGCCCTCTCGATGCGCCTGGTTCACGACTCTTTTGAACCGACTGTCTCGACCGACGGCGTCTGGGCCACGCAGCTCAAACTCCCCGATGACAATAAGGCACCGCACGGAGTTGAGCGCGAGGTCTGGCTCTGGGATTTCGCCGGGCAGGCCGACTATCGCTTGATTCATCAGCTTTACATGGACGAGACCGCCGTCGCGCTCTTCGTGTTCAATCCCCAGTCCGACAACCCGTTCGAAGGCCTTGGCCAATGGGACCGCGACCTCTCCCGCGCGGCGGGGGGCAAGCCGTTCCGCAAATTGCTGGTCGCCGGACGTTGCGATCGCGGCGGCTTGCGGGTCAGCCAGGCTCTCGTCGACACCTTCTGGAAAGAGCGTCAATTCCACGGCTATCACGAGACCAGCGCCAATACCGGCACCGGCTGCAAGGAATTGCGCGAGGCCATCCTTGACGCCATTCCCTGGGACTCGTTGCCCTACACGTCGTCGCCGAAGATCTTCAAGCGGATCAAGGAAGAAAGCCTCAAGCTCAAAGACGAAGGTCGCGTCTTGCTTCGCATGGCCGAACTGAAAGAGACGCTCGCGCGGAGGATGCCCGGCGAGCCGTTCACCACTGACGACCTGACGACGGTCGTCCGCCTGCTCGCCGGCGCTGGGGTCGTCTGGAAGCTTGATTTCGGCGAATATGTCCTCCTCCAGCCTGAGCGCGTGAACGCTTACGCCGCCGCGCTTGTTCGCAAAGTCCGCAAACATATCGATGAGATCGGCTGCATCTCCGAGGCCGACGTGCTCGCCGGTCGGCTCGAATACGAGGGGATGACGCGGCTTGACGAAGCCGATGAATCGATCGTCCTTCGCGCCATGCTCGAAACTTTGGTGAAACGCGGACTCTGCCTCAAGGAAGAACACGACTCCGACTCCATGCTTGTCTTCCCTTCCTACTTCCGTCGTGAACGTCCCGACCAGAATAAGCACCCCGCGGAGTATGTCCGCTATCGGTTCGTTGGTTCACTCGATGAGATTTACACGACCCTGGTTGTTCGACTCCACCATACCAGGGCGTTCGACAAGGATCAGCTTTATCGCGACGCCGCCGACTTCAAAAACCTTGGCGACGACCGCTGCCTCGGCTTGAAGCTCACTCGCAAGGCCGAGTCAACCGGCGAGATCACCTTGTATTTCGACCCCCAGATTTCCGACGGGGTCAAGGTGATCTTCATGCGTTACGTCCACGATCATCTGCACGGAGCACACCGCGCCTCGGAGATCGAACGCACCCGTTTCTTTGTCTGCCCGCAGTGCGGCACGGCCGTCGAGAACCACGCGACGGTCCGGAAAAAGATCGCGGAGGGGAAGCCGGACATCCTGTGCGTCAACTGCGAGGGGCGCGTGCCGCTCTTTGACGCGATCGAAAAGCTGTTCGCGTCCGAGGCGGTGAAGCAAAAGTCGCGAGAGATGGATCGCCAGGCCCAAGAGACGCTCGACAACGAAAGTCTCGAACTGATCCTGGTCGGCCAGGCATTCTCCGTCGCGGGCGAGGCCGGACAGATCTTCAGGCCGACCCCGAATTCCGACTGGGGTATCGACGGCGAGATCGAATTCAAGGACCACGACGGCAACGCCAGCGGAGAGCGGGTCTATCTGCAACTCAAGTCAGGCGATTCTTATTTGCGTGAACGAAAACGTGATCACATCGATATTTTCACGATCAAAAAAGAGAGACAAGCCAAGTACTGGCAGCAGCAAAGGTATCCCGTCATGCTGGTGATCCGCACTTCCGACGAGATCATCCGCTGGATGGACATCTCGAAATATCTCAAAGAGAATAGAGTCGAGGGGGCGACCGTGAAGCAAGTCGAATTCCGAGGCGAGCCCTTCACCGCGGACTCACTCAGGAAGCTGCGAGACGAACTGATCCCGCCGGTGAAGGGATGACATCAGCCATCGGTCATTCTCCTACGCCTGCGTCATGAACGTTCGCTCCATCAGCTTTCGCAACAGCGAGATCTCGCCGCTGTGGCGGGCTTCGTCGTGGAGTCCGTGAAGGATTCCGTACCGGACCGGATGGCTCGGATTACCGGGCTCGGGAGCGTCGAGCTGTTCGGGGGTCAGGCCTTCGATGATCCCTCGAAGACGCGCGTGCTGGGTCGTCAACGCGGCGACGATCGACTCCAAGGGGGGCCAGCTCTCGGGAGAAACATGCGCGGGGTTGCTCTCCCAGCTAAACATTTTGAGCCAGCCAATCGGCATTTTCGCATCGCGGTCGAGGGCGCGCATCGAGAGAAACTCGGTCACGACATAGGCGTGACCCGCATGCCATAGGCATGAGTTTTGAAGGCCCGGAGGTGCCCAGCGGGCCTGGGTTTCCGTCAGCCCCTGCAGCACGTTGAGGGTCTTGTTGCGAATGTCATCCAGCATCAGAAGTAAGGTCTTGTCGGCCATGGCGGTACACGTTTCGTGGGTAAATGGTCGGCCCCCGGCGTCCCGACGTCGGGCTTGCCACGATTCGGGGCTGTTCTTGATCGTGCCATGATCCAAAACTCGGCACCCGTCACGCAACCCCACTCCCCGATCATCCCCTCACGGCCGCCCCGCGATCTTGCGTAAAAGCAGAGGGACGACCCCCAAAAGCACCAACGCCACGATCACTCGGGGCGAGAGGATCTGTCCGGGCCGCTCGATCGCGGCAAGCTCGGCACCCGCGTGGACATAAAGGATCGTCGCGGGCAGCATCCCCGCGGCGCTCGTTAGGGCGAACGTCAGCGGCTTCATCCGGGTCAGGCCCATTCCCAGGTTGATCAGGACGAACGGAACCGCGGGGACCAGTCGGAGCAGAAACAAGTAGAACGGGCCATCGCGGGCGATCCCCTCGTCAAGGATTTTGAGACGTTCGCCAAAGCGTTCGCGAACGCGATCGGCCAGAACGTAGCGGCTTGAGAGCATCGCGAGGGTCGCTCCCAGGGTTGAACCGAGACTCACCACCACAGTGCCGACGACCCTGCCGAAGAGCGCGCCCGCCATGAGCGTCAACCCCGTCGCCACCGGCAAGGAAAGCGCGGAGGCTCCTACGTATAATGTCATGAAAACTAAGGCGCTCGCCAACGGGTGCGATTGAACCTGTCCGCGAAGCGGGTCGAGATTCTCGCGCAAGGATTTCCACGAGAGCCTCTGATTCGCCCCTGACGCATAAAATCCCGCCACCGCCGAAACCGCGCCGATCACGAGAATCAAACGAAGCACATGCGTCGGTGGTTTGAACCATCGTCTCATCGTCGCCATTTCAAGAGGCCCTTTAAAAACCAGGCGGCGCGGGGCGTGAGCTTGGTTTTCATGAAGCCGTCGCCCAGCTTTTTAAGGACTTCGGCCTGGGTCGGATAGGGAAGAATGGTCGAGGCGAAGACACCAAGGCCAAGCCCCCGCGTCATCGCGAGCGAGAGCGCCGCGATCAGGTCGCCAGCGTGAGAGGCCACGATCGTCGCGCCCAGGATCTCGTCACCCCCTTTGCGAACGAGCACCGTGGCGAACCCCTCCGTCCGGCCATCGAGCACTGCGCGGTCGACTCCTTCAAAAGACTGGGTGAAGGTGTCGAAGGCGATCCCTTTTTCGCGCGCCTGCGCTACCGTCAGGCCGATGTGGGCGAGTTCGGGATCGGTATAGGTACACCAGGGGATCACCAGCCGGCTCATCTTCGCTCGACCAAAGAACAAGGCGTTGCGCAAGACGATCCGAGCCATCGCGTCGGCCGCGTGAGTGAATTTGTACGCCGAACAGACGTCGCCCGCAGCGTAAATTTTTGGGTTGGACGTCCTAAGATAGTCATTTACGTGGATACCGGCGTCATCATACGCGACTCCAGCGGCTTCGAGCCCCAAGTTGTCGATATTCGCCCTGCGTCCCGTCGCCAACAGCAGGGCATCGCTCTCCAGGGTCTCCCGACGCCCTTCGCGCTCGAAGGTCAGCGTGAAACGGCCTTCGGGGCCGGGTTCCACACCGAGAATCTTGACTCCGAGATGAAACCTCACCCCCTCGCGTTCCAGGGTCTGACGCACGACTTCCGCCGCCTCGGGCTCTTCCTTGGGGAGAAATCGCGAGGAGCGATTGACGAGGTGGACCTCGCTGCCGAACCGGCGAAACGCCTGGGCAAGCTCGGCCCCGATCGGCCCCGCACCCACGATCACAAGCCGTCGCGGGAGCGCTGTGAGGTTGAAAATCGACTCGTTCGTGAGAAACCTGACGTCATGGAGCCCGGGAATGTCGGGGACCGACGCGCGTGCGCCCGTGGCGATCACAGCGCGGGCGAACCGAAGCGTCCGGCCGCCCACGTCCAAGGTGTCGGCCCCTGTGAATTTCCCGAGGCCGAAGTACACGTCAACCCCCAGCGACCGGAAGCGTTCGGCCGAATCATTGCGGGCGATCTCCGCGCGGAGGGATCGCATTCGCTCCATCACGGCGGGAAAATCCAACGACACCGATCCGGGCATGATCACACCCAAGGCGCTCGCATTTCGCGCCTCGGCGGCCGCTCTGGCCGAGCGAAGGATGGCTTTCGAGGGCACGCAACCGTCGTTGAGGCAATCGCCTCCCAGCCGCCTCTCCTCAATGAGCGCGACCTTTGCACCGAGGCCCGCCGCCCCGGCCGCGCACACGAGCCCCGCTGTCCCCGCTCCCACCACCACGAGGTTATAACGGCCAGGCGGCGGAATCGGGTTTTCCCAGTCGCCGGGCGCGACCAGTGCGGTCAACTCGCGATCAAGCGGGCTTTCACTTCCGCGAGCATCTTCGGTGTCGGTCAAGATCATCGGTGTCCCCTGCCCTCTCCGCTCTTCGCATTATGCTTGGATTGGGACATGGTACACGCGAACGATGACCACGGCGAATTTGTAAGTTCTCCGATTCTCCGCGGGTCTACGCCTGATGGCCTTCCAAAAAAAACAGCGTAACTTGGATTCGCGACAGAAATCGGATTGCGGGTCGTTCCCGAGCCGGTCAAGATCGAGAAGAGAAAGCGTAGGTGCATCGTGCTCGAACTCGCGACGGTCGAATCGACGACTTCCTGTCTTGTCTGCAATCGACCTTTGTCGGTGCTGGACCGGCATCAAAATATCAGGCTTTGTTCGGTACGTTGCCGCGCGGAATACTCCCGCTTCTTGCCGGGTCAAACGTGCGGATATTGTGGCCGACCGCTTCGCCCCGCCGAGCTTGCGGCGGGGCTTTGCGAAGGGACCGACTGCCGTTTGAAATCGGCCGAAAAGCACGTCCGCGAGAAAGAGCGCCTGGAACGCGAGGAACGTGCCGCCGCCGCCCGTTTCATTCACGAAAAGGCCGTCGAGAGCGAGTCGATCGACTACCCCCTCACGATCATCCCGTCGAACGCTCTGCGAATCGTCGATCTCGACATGGAGCGTTGCCAAGCGTTGAGCGACCACATCGAGAGTATCCTTGATGCGATGACCATCGTCGATGGGAAGGAACCGCTTCCGGGTCCGCTGCCGACCGTCGTTCCTCTCGCGCCCGAGTTGCTCAACCTGCTGGCGGGCGCGTGCTCGCTTTGCCGAGGAGATTGCTGTCGGCGGGGCGGCGAAAATGCTTATCTCGATGCCCCGACGATCCGCCGCTACCAATGCGACCACCCCGACTCCACCCCTCGCGAGATCCTGGCCGCCTATCTCGGGCGTGTGGGAGGCCGGGTGTACGCGGGCTCTTGCATCTATCATCAGCACGATGGCTGCGCACTTCCTCGCGACATGCGATCGGACACTTGCAATCGATATTATTGCACGGAATTAAAAGCGTTCCAGCAAGATGCCTCGGAATCGAAAACCGATCGCGCCTTCTTCGTGGCGGGAAGCCGGGGTGTGGTCGGCGCGGCGGGCTTCGTGGATCAAGACGGAGTGCGAACGGTCTCCGTGGCGATCAAGGATCTCGGGTAAGCCCCGATAAAATAAGGTGAGCGAAGGCAGCGGAAACGACAGATGATCAATCAATAAGGGCGCCACGGGTCGTACTCGCCCCGTGATCGGAGAGCCTTTGCCCAAATCACGGGTTCAGAGTATCGAACCGCGTGGCACCCATCCGCGAGCACGATTTCGCTCAACTGATGATTTTACGAATCCTTTCCGTTTTCAAGCCTCGGGGGTGAATCCGAGCACGATATCGAAGTTCGCGGCGAGCTCTCCCACGCGCGATCCTTTGGCCTGGTCGAAGGCGATGGTGACGGACTCACGAGCCTTCGGGTCCCTGATCCCGCGATAAACGCCGTCCTTTTCGTTATTCGCGTCGCCCTTGATGTAGCACTGGGTCGTGAGAAGCTCCTTGCCCGCGCGCCGAATCTTGAAATGGATGTGCGGCGTCCTTCCGGGATACTTCACGGGCTTGATCGTTCGGAAATAGTATTCGCCGGTCGAGCCGGTGAGGAACCGGCCAAACCCTTGGAAGTGTTTCTCGCGCTCGGCGTGCTTGTCACTGGTGTGAAGGTAAACACCATTGCCATCGCACTGCCAGATCTCGACCAGGGCGTTACGGATCGGGTCGCCTTTGGCGTCGAGAATCCGACCACCCAGGTGGGTCACATCGCCGATGGCCGGGGTGATGCCGTCGTTGATGATGAGCAGGTCATTGTCGGTGTCGAGAGGCAGATTATCCGGATAAAACGGCCCCTCGGTCTGCTTGGGAGTGCGAGTCAGCTCGTCGGCGAAGAGCCCTCGCGTGGTGAACAACGCGGCTCCGAATGCGGCGGACCCCAAAAACGAACGCCGGCCGCGCCTGGAAAGGAAGTCTTGTGGAGGCATCGGGGCGATTCCTTCAGGACTGGGAGAGGCGAGAAAACGTCTGACTTTCTGGAAAGAGCGACAATGCGTGTGGTTCGGTCCCCTCTTGGGGATTTCTTTCGCAAACGTAATAAGCCTTGCCTGCATGCCTCCAAGGCCGGAAGATACGGCGGACTCGCAGCATTCCTTTTTGAACCCCGACAGGCGGTTTTCTGATGCGTCCTCATCATATCGCGTCCCGGGGAATTTCGACGATGATAATCTCGCAGCGCCAGTTCATCTATGTCGGGGGCGGATTGCTGATTGTGGGGATGCTCGGTTCGGCACTCTTCCTCTTCTCTGACGAACCCCCTTTGCGTGTCGGTGACGACCGGGATCAGGTCACCACGGAAATCATCACGTATTCCCCGCCCATCGATAACGACACGCTCTTGGCGGACGACCGGATCGAGGACAAGAAACCTCGTTTCGACCCGGAAATCATGGACCGGCGGCCATTATCGGGCTGGTTCGTGAACGCCAGCGCCGCGGTCATGCGGCTCGATGTCCCGATCATCAAACCCGACATTGAGGCGGGGTTGCTCACGCTCTATCCCTCGTATTCCGAGGCGATCGCCAAGGCACCCGGAAATGTTCTGGCGTCGGTCAACCTGATCGACGGCAAGGCCAAGCAGTTTGACGACGGTCTCTACGCCGCGCTCGACCAGGCCTACTATGCGGGCAACGGCGACGCCTTGAAGAGTCACCTCGATCTGATCCGCCGGATCTACATGAAGGTTGAAAGCGGCTCTCCCGCGGCCGACTACCTCGCCGGGGGTCTCATTGTCGCGGGCAAAGCCCCCGAATCCAGTTCTCCGAAAGCCCGAAGCCTGGCCGCGAACTTTCTTCGAGACCAGATCGCATCCAAGCCGATCGCCTTTTATACGTGGACCCCGACGCTCTCCGACTGCTTCCGCGTTCTCCGCTATTTCTCCAAGGCGATTCGCGACCCGGCCATTTTCGGAGAGATCGCCCGAGCGTTGAAAGCCGAGCCCGAGCTGCTGGCCGATTATCGCAAGGCCTTGGCCTTTTATGCCGGGCTTAGCAACCCGCTCGTCGGCCTCTCTCCGGCGTCCTTGATCGACCAGCCCGCGCCCCCGGCCAATGTTTCCGTCTCGCTCTTCCCGCCCTCGACGTCGCGCGAGACCGAGCTTTTCGAGAAGCTCTTTCCCGCCGGACCCCCCCCGGATGCGAACCTGATGCGGACCCTGATCACGGCGATTCGTTCGGGAAAGGTCGATCTGAAACCCGGGAAAAACGGCGGCTGGTATGATTATCAGGTCCATGCTCTGGAAACCATGCTCTTACCCGAGCGCGGCGAGGAATCGGATCGGCTTTTGCTCACGAAAGCATACAAAAAACGGATGCTGGCGGCGTTCGAGGCGTTGATCACCAAGCGCCGCGAGACGCATTCGCGGCAAATGAAAAGTGTCGAAGCGCCGGGTCCGATTCATCAGCAAGAGCTGGAGTCGATCGCGCCCAGGCTCCGCGTCGAGCCTTGCCCAAGCTATTACCTTCGCACCGCGCGTTCATATGCTTTCCTCTCGGGGTTCCTCGCATCGAGCGTCGGCGACGCGACGTTGAAAACGCTTCACGGCCTTCGCCAGTACGGCCTTCGCGAAAAGGATCTTCATGCCGAACTGACATTCATGCGAGAACTGTTTTATGGGCTCTACCTGCTGAGCACCGAGGATATCGGAATGAAGCCGGCGTTCCTGGCCGATGAACCGGTGGACCGCGATTCCTGCGAGAAAACCGCGAGCAATTGGCTCGCGAGGCACCGAGACGACCCCGATCTCGCCGTCGATACGCGCGTGGGGGTGCCCGTCTCCCACGATCAAGCAAGGAACACCACGCGCGTCTGGCTGACCCTGGGCGTTCGCCTCTCAAAGCTGGATGCAAGCTATGTGAAAGGGCCGAAGATTCGTCCCGAGACCGGTCCGGGCGACTGGGCGGACGTCGAGCCGTACAAGCTCCACACCCTGTCGTCGCTGATCGCGGTGGACGAGTTCGCCGAAGTCGAGATTCCCGCTGGCAAGGTGTATAACCGTGCCGAGCTTCAGGCGATCTGCAAAACGCACAAGACAAAAGCCGCGATCATCGAGGCGCTTAAAGCCCATTGAGGGTGCGAATTCCGACGATCGCGGTCATCGCATGAAGTGTTAGGAAAATGCAGATGCCTTCTCGGTACAGGATCGAGGTGAGTGGTTTCGGGCTCGTGTTCTTTTTGTTTCACCTTGTCTGGGGGGTGGTGCAATTTCGCTCCGCCTTAACGCGTGATCAAAGGATTGAGGCCATCGGAGCGGTGGTTCCGGGCCTGGCGGGACTTTCCTTGCTCGCTTCGGTCTGGATACCCTGGCGGCCTGCCTCGCTCGCCTTGTTGATCGCGGGCCTGCCGATCCTGGTGATCGGCCGGGCGACCTATGAGCTGGTCATCATTTCCCTCGGTGGGTTTCAGGATCTGAAAGAGAAGGGTGGACGATAAGGTCGTCGTGAAGAAAGCCCATCGTTGTCCATCAAAAAAAGGATGAGTATGGCTGGAAGATCGAGAAGGGATGCCCGGGTGCATTCGCGGAGCTCCAGATTCTCTGAACAAAGCCCCACTTGGCATCTCATCTGCTGTATTGTGGTGACTCTCGACGCGAAATCGCGAAAGACAAAGGCCACGCTCAAAAAACCGACCCGTTGGTTCTTCACGCTTTAAAGGCGAGTTAATATGGATGCCAGCAAGATCAGAGTGGGGGTGATCGGCTGCGGAGGGTTCGGGCTGTTCGCTCTCCAGCAGTTCACCCAGGTGCCCGGGGTCACGTTCGTGGGCATGGCGGGCACGCATCGGCCCGCCTCGTTGGCGGCGGCCGCGCGGTTCGGCGTCGAGAATGTCGAAGACCCGGCCCTGCTTCTCGCTCGCCAGGATGTCGATCTGATTTACATCGCCACTCCCCCGTTTCTCCATTTTTCGCAAGCGATGGCCGCGATTGAGGCCGGCAAGCATGTGATCGTCGAGAAGCCATTGGCAATCACCGTGCACGAGGCCGATCAACTGATCGCCGCGGCTCTAAAGCGAGACCGCCTGGTGATCGCCAACCTCATGCAGCGCTATAACCCGATCTTCAGCGCGGTAACCGGATTGGTTCAATCGCGGTTGCTGGGAGAGCCACTGCACGGAACGTTTGAGAACTATGCCTCCGACGAGAACCTGCCCGCCGAGCACTGGTTCTGGGACCGTTCAAAAAGTGGAGGGATTTTCATCGAACACGGTGTCCATTTCTTTGATCTCTTCACCGGTTGGCTCGGAGCGGGAAAGGTTGAGGCGGCGCAAGTCGGGGTCCGGCCGGGTACATCGATCGAAGAACATGTTCACGCCACGGTTCGTTATGGCGAATCGGCCCTCGTCAATTTCTATCACGGCTTTCATCAGGCCGGCCGGATGGATCGCCAGGAATTAAAGCTTGTGTTCGAGCGTGGAGACGTGACCCTCTACGACTGGGTGCCGACCCGCGCCCGGATTCACGCGATTCTCGACGAACGCCAGACCAGCTCGCTTTGCGACCTCTTTCCGGGTGCTCGGCTCGATGTAACGGCGTCATACAGCGGCAAGGATCGCGCGTGTCGAGGTCGCGGAAAAGCGATCGACGCTTATCAAATGATCGATCTCTCTTATGGCGACGGCCAGGGCAAATCGCAACTCTACAGCAAGCTGCTTCGTGCCGTGATGGAGGATCAGGCAGCCTGGATCAGGAACCGCGATCACCAGCGGGTCGTCACCGAGATCAACGGTCGAGATTCCCTGGCCGTCGCCTGCGAGGCCGACGCGCTGGCGCATCGTGGAGAGATCGACCGATGACGAAACGAATTTCCACTCAGCTCTTGATTCGACCCGAGGATATTCCTCCTTCTCGCGCTGATTTCGAGGTCATCGGCACGTTCAACCCCGGGGCGGTGCGTGTTGGTGACGAGGTCGTGCTGCTGGTCCGTGTGGCGGAGCGTCCTTGCGAGCACCGGGAGGGGTTCCGCGCCCTGCCGCGCTGGGACCCGGCCGAAGGGTTGACGATCGACTGGATTCCTGAAGAGGAACACGATGCCATCGATCCGCGCGTGGTTCGTTGCAAGGCCGATGGATTGCACCGGCTCACCTTCAACTCGTACCTAAGGGTGGTGCGCTGTGGTGACGGCCGGTCGGTCCGGGAAATCACCGAGGATACGTTTCGACCCCAAGCAGAGGTCGAGGAGTACGGGGTCGAGGACCCTCGGATCACATTGATCAACGGGCGTTTCTATTTCACCTATGTGGCTGTGTCGCATCACGGCCCGGCGACCGCGCTGGCTTCCACGGTCGACTTTCGCACGTTTGAGCGACACGGGGTCATCTTCTGTCCGGAAAACAAAGATGTGGTCCTCTTTCCTGAGAAGATCGGCGGAACCTACGCGGCCCTGCATCGACCGGTCTGCGGAAGCCCGTTCACACGTCCGGAGATGTGGGTGGCGAGGTCGACCGACCTGCTCCACTGGGGAGCGCATGCCCCGTTGAATGTCTCGGGAGGAGCCTGGCAATCGGGTCGAGTGGGCGCGGGAGTCCCGCCGTTCCGTGTCGCGGAAGGCTGGCTGGAGATCTATCACGG
>JAYVYS010000693.1:0-4375 GCA_043784005.1 Isosphaeraceae bacterium | reverse complement strand
CTTCCCAATTCCCCGGTGTTCCGAGCCTCTCCGCCACTCTAGGTAGGTCTTTCTGGATGAAGTGGAACCAGACCCCTAAAGTCATGCCCATTGCTTCGCGGCTTGCCTGATTGAGCGCGAAGGGTCGTTGGTTTTACCTGCCCTAGATCGCGAGCAACGAAACAAGCGGTTCAGAGTGGTAAATAATAATCCATCCATGCGACTACCGGATTCTACCGGGAAGGCGGCTGTCACTACCGCATTTCCCCGCGATTCTTCGCAATGCATTGAGAGGGCTTGCAAAGCCTACGGAAAGGGTTAAACTACCTTTCAGTGATAGGGTTTACGTGGCTTTCGCCCTATCACATTTGTCCGCCTGAAAATCCTGGTGTCCCCGGTTCGATCCCGGGTCTGCCCATTTGCATAACGTCCCGAACGAAACATAAAGTGGCCCGACAGCTCATCAATTGAGTGTCGGGCCTTTTTTAATCGTACAATATTGTGGTGTCAAAATATCCCGGCGGGTTAAGCAAGACACGACGGATCCCGCACCGGGTGGGATGAACGTCCTCTGACAATCTATATGCTTACGAACAAACCCGACGATAACTTGAACGATTCTTCATCCCGCAGGAAGTCTGCTCGGCATTGAGCTTTAGCGTCGATCGTTTTGTTGAGAAGTGGTCTTGACCCTGCGGGGCGCGGCATTAACATGCCGAGACGAATCGGCGGCGCGTTTTGCGCAATCCACTGGTCGGTCCTGGACGGAACCGGAATCGACCTCCCGCCTAAGTGGGCCGGTATGGCCCGGAATGGATTCCACCATGGCCCAAGACCTGATTGACGGTCTCGAATCACTTACCGCGATCCTTCCCCAGTTGAACACGGCGATGGCCGAGGCGACCGCGGTCGTCCATGCCGTCGACCAGTTCCTGGCTGAAGAACTGGCGGTCGGCCCCTGGGTTGCCAGCCGGCCTTTCGATTCTCAGCGCGCCATCGGCGACGACGGCCGAGAGTTGCTGATTACCTCTCACCTCGCTTGCGGGCGAGTGGCTGGCAAATATCGGCTCCATGTGCTCAACGCCACACTCGACAAGTCTGACGGCAAGGACCAGTTCACACAAATCGTGGGCGAAGAACGGACTCCTTGGCTCTCCAGTTCGCGTGAGGTGCGGCTTCAGTCGTTTGCAATGCTCCCCGAAGTCCTGAGCCAACTCGCGTCCAAGATTAATGAGATCACCACACAGACGACACGAACTGTCGAGACCGTCCGCGAAGTCCTCAAGTCGATGGGACGCTACCCTACGACGGCTCCCGCCCCCCTCCCCACCAATAGCCAGAGCTATTCCAAGGCTGACAGCCACGAGGACGAATACGCCACAAATGGCTTTGTCGTCAACTCAGTCGGTTCCGACCTGTTCAAACGACCGAAAATGAGATGAGCAAGGGTCGCTCACATTTTGAGACTTACGACGCGCATGAACCGCCGCCAAAGAGCCTCAACGACTCGAAGGTGGCGGTTTTTTCAATGGAGCGATGGGATACGGCTCCGCGTCATTGGGATCAGAACTGATGCGCATCCCATTTCTGAAGGGTGCGGTCGAGGGCCGCGACGGCTGCTTCGAGTTTGTGATGATCTTCCGCGTACAGGTCACCGGTCTCGCCCGGAAGGCGTCGCGCGGCGCAGGCGACCTGATCACGCGCGCCGAGCATCTGCGCATGCAGTCGCTCAAAGCTCGCACGCGAGGGAGAGTCACCTAATACTCCGAGCTTTTGAAGTGCCGGGGCGATCTTCTTGTCACAAGCGGCAAGCACCCCTTGCCAGTGCGCTCGCTCTGCGATGTGGGTGCGCTGAGGATACGAGGGGTTCTTCAATGGAATTTGAGGAGCCCCCGAAACGCCGGGGGTCGCGGATTCAGCCTGGGAATGGGACAGAGAGTTCGCCACGAGAACGGATCTCCGATTGTCGTTGATTTCGCGAAGGCGGGAACGGTCCGTCTGCCGACGAGACCAGGCCGGATTGAGGCATCCCCGCGCGTTGGCTACAATTCTGACCAATCTTTCCGGTAATCTCCAGACCTGCCGCCTCCGTCGCCGGTCAGCCCCGTGCGCAACCTGTGAAGGAACGTCCCGATGCGAGCCAGATGGACCGCCTCGCCGATCAGACTCTCCCAAAGATTCGTCGGTATCTTGCTGATCCTTTCGGCACCTCGATTCATGCTCGCCGCGGATGATCCTTCTCCGCTTCCGAAGGTGCCCTCGGGCTGGACGATCGAAGTCGTGACGCAGGCTCCCGAGATCTTGTTTCCCACGGCCATCGTAGCCGCCCCTGATGGCACGATTTACCTCGGCCAGGACCCGATGGACATGCCAGGCCCACCGACTTTACCCATCGATTCGGTGGTCACGATCAAGAATGGCAAGGTCGGTGTCTTTGCCGACAAGCTCTGGGCCGTGATGGGGCTAGAATGGTCAAACGAGACGCTCTACGTGGTTCACGCCCCGTTTCTCTCGGCCTTTCGCGATAGAAACGGAGACGGCCGGGCCGACGAGCGAGTGGACCTCATGACGGGCCTCGGCCCCAAGCTCCCCGGTTTCAGTGGAATCAACGACCACGTCGCCTCGGGGGTCCGGCTCGGGATCGACGGATATCTTTATCTCTCGGTCGGGGACAAAGGGATCCCGAAGGGGGTCGGCAAGGATGGCACGACGATTCAGCTTTTTGGAGGCGGAGTGATCCGCATCCGGCCTGACGGCACCGGCCTGGAGATTGTCTCGACCGGAGAGCGAAACCCACTCTCGGTCGCCCTCTCCGCCACCGACGAAATCTTTACCTACGGCAACGACGACGACAGCAAGAAGTGGCCCAATAGCCTGACTCACCATATTGTCGGCGGTCATTACGGTTATCCCTATCAATTTCTCAATGCACCGTTCCGCACACTTCCGATCATGGAAGGCCAACTCGGCGGCTCGGGCACCCAGGGAATCTGTTACAACGAGGATGGACTGCCCAACTCCTATCGAGGCAACCTCTTCTTCTGCGATTGGGGGCTTCAAACCGTCTTCCGCTACACCATCGAACGCAAGGGTGGAACGTTTCATGTGAAAACGAAAACTCCATTCGTCACGAAAGGCGACCTCTCGGATTTTCGACCGTTCTCGATGGCCGTCTCAAACGACCCGAAGAGCCTTTATCTCGTCGACTGGGCCTTTGCAGGTTGGCTGGCCGACGGACCAAAGACGGGGCGGCTCTATCGGATGACTTATGTCGGCGAGGATCAACCTCGGCCTACCTCACGTCGCGATGTTGACGATGTTAACGCCTTGATCGTACTCCTCGATCATCCGGCCCTCACGGTCCGTCACGACGCTCAGATTCAGATCGCGAAGAAGGGAACTGAGGCGATCGCGTTGCTATCGGATCGGCTCACGAAAGCCGCTCCCGATGCCGGACGCATTCACTCACTCTGGGCTCTCGATGCCATCAACACGCCCGAGGCACGCAAAGCGATTCGTGACGCACTCGCCGACTCTTCGACGGAATTGCGTATTCAGGCCGCGAGAAGTTCCGGTAATAGGGCAGACAGGTCCGCGCTTCCGGCCTTGGTCTCACTCATTCAGGACAAAGATCCCTTGGTCCGTCGTGAATCCGCCATCGCGATTGGGAAGCTTGGCGACACTTCCGCGACACCAAGGCTCTTGGCCGCGCTGGGTGATGGCGACACGTTCGTCTCATGGTCGATCCGACATGCGATCCGGACGCTGAACGCTTGGGACGCCGAGGCTCTTACGGTCGCGTTGCTCGACACGAAACGACGAGAGGACGCCCTCAAGGTTTGCGACGAGACATGGTCACCGATCGTGATCAACGCGCTGACTCAAGCGTTCTCCAAGACGCCCGACGCCGATCAACGCTCAAAGATCGTCGCCACGCTGAGCGGTCTTTATCACAAATACCCCGCATGGTCGGGAGCTTGGTTCGGCACGAACCCCCTTGCCGGTCAACTCCCTCAGAAAACCGAACCCTGGGACATCGCGTCGATGGCGATGGTCCAGGCCGGTCTAACCTTGGGTTTGAAGGACGTCGCCCCCGAGGTCCGGCTTCGAGCAATCGCCGGATTGTTTCTCGTGGGACGTCCCGCCGCTTCGACGCTGCGTGCGGCGCTGGGCACGGAACACGACCCGCGAAACCTCGCCGCGATCGCCGCATCTCTTGGTGCGCTCGGCGACTTCGCATCCGCGCCCGCGCTCGGTGCGATTGTTCTCGATGTTGGCAAGCCTGAGGAGCTTCGCGTTTCGGCCCTCGACGCGCTGGGCAACCTGCGCGGGCCACAAGCGCTCACCGCGCGGATCACCGTGGTTTATGACGCCAAGGCCCCCGCCTCGCTTATCG
>JAYVYS010000692.1:0-5016 GCA_043784005.1 Isosphaeraceae bacterium | reverse complement strand
TCATTGCGATCGATACCCTGTCCCGGAATCAGACCTTCACGACGAAGAATGACCCAGGTTGCCTCGGCCACCTGGATCGGCCCTGTGAACTCGCCATCGCGAGGCTTGTGCGAAGGGTCCTTGTCCTTGGGATCGCCATCGACGAGCTGATAAAAAGCCGCATTGGAAACCGTCTGCGGGTAGGCGTGCCGTGAGATGGGATCGGCAAGCAGGCCGCCGAGCGAGCGACTGCTCGAATCCATCGAACGCTCCATCGCCGTCTTCTCAAACCCGCTTGGGTTCTTCCGAAGCTCTTCCCAGATCTCCTTGGCGGCCTGAAGCTTGTCAACCATGATCATCCGAACCCGTAACTTATCCCCGTACTGTGCCTCGAACGACTCGTTCATGTCTTTGGGGGTGACCTGCACCCGCGATGCCGACAGCTTTCTCAACGCGAGCGCCGGGTAAATGATATCCCGAGCGTACTGGGCCGGGCTGATCCCACGTTCCTTGTCCAAGGTTCGCAGCCAGGCTTCGCGCCCGATCCCCGCGACCCGCATGGCGACGTTGTCGATCTCAATATTGACCTCATCCGGGGTGACTTCGAGCTTTTTAGCCTTGAGGGCCTGATCGATCAATTTCCGGGCGATCAGGGTCTCAAGGATCTCCTCGCCTTTCCGGATAATGCACTCGTTCGCAAGTTGTTGCCGAGTGATCACTTCGTCGTTGATTATGGCGATCGGATCGGTCGGGTTGACCGGGATGGCTTTGGGCTCAAGGCGAGGCAGGGGCGCCGCACCCGGATTCTGAACAGGTGTGGCGTTGGGGCCGTTCGCGGGTGCCCGGCCGGAGCGGGTCGCCGTCTGGCCCTGAGCACGCGCTGAATCAACCCCGACAACACCCATCAGCGTCAGGGCGACCAGCGCCCCGCGGACGTTCAAGCCGCGTTCCTTGGCGATCATCGCGTGGCATCTCCTTAAGCCAAACCGGGGCTGGTCGATTCGAACGGCCCCCGACCTTTCTCTTCATGACTTTCAGGTTCCCGAGGTTGCGGCGGTCGATTGCTCGCGCCGTCGATTTTTCCTCAAGTTCCGGAATGTCGCGGTCGGGAACATAGGATTTCTTCAAAAAACGGTCAACCTCAAATCCGTTCATTTCAGGGTTGCATGCTTCGATCGCGGCTTGTGATCTCCAGGACGGGCGCGTAGTCTGGAAGGTGAAAGGGCCGGGAGCCACGACACTCTTGGCCTTTGGGTCGAGGCTTCCCCCCGATGTCTCCCGGCCCGCCCTCGCGACAATCCCCGCGATTAGGAGGTAGGACTTGATGAGTGCGTTACAGCCGATTCGTCGCGTTACCGTCTACGCCGCTCACTCGCTCGAAACGCAATTGATTGAGCACTTCCTCACGCTCGGAGCGAAGGGATACACGATCACCGAGTCGCGTGGGAAGGGTGAGCATGCCTCCGTCGACGATCCACTCGCCCGCTCCACTCAGGTCCGAATCGAACTCCTCGTTCAGGCCGAAGTCGCCGGCAAGATCATGGAATACATCCGAACCCTGACCACCAAACACCTCGCAATCGCGGCCTGTGCGGAAAACGTTGAGGTTTGCAGGCCGGAGCACTTCTAATTCGCGGAGTTTTCCCAGGAATATTCTCCGCCCTCGCAGCTTGAGGCCTCGTTGATGACACGTCGTTCCCGATGGCTTGCCGTTCTCACCGCTTGCCTCCTCGCGCCGAACGTCCCCACGTTGGCACAAACGCCGGCACGAACGACGCTGGACAGGAACGAGCTCTTTACCAAGCATGTTGTCGTGGCGCAAGAAGGCCGCGCGGCGGACGTCGGCAGAGACATCCTTCGACGGGGAGGCAATGCCGTTGATGCAGCCGTCGCAACCGCCTTCGCACTTGCCGTCACTCACCCCGTGGCTGGAAATCTAGGCGGAGGCGGATTCCTGGTCGCCTTCGATGCGAAGAGCAAGCGTGTTCGCACCTTCGATTTCAGAGAGACGGCTCCTGCCGCGGCGACCGACAAGATGTACCTCGATCCCGAAGGTAAGCTCCTCCCCCGGCACCGCCAGGGCGCACGCGCCTCGGGCGTGCCCGGGACGGTCCGGGGCTTGGCGCTCGCGCACCGAGCGCTCGGTTCTTTGGCATGGTCCGACCTCGTTCGCCCCGCCGCCAAACTCGCGAGGGAAGGGGTCCCCATCTCGGACACACTCGCTCGATCGCTCAATGCGCAGCTCTTCGACGGACACCAAGATCCTCTGGAAACCACCCCGACGACTTCACACGCATCCGTGCCCGAGAAACCTTCGGGCTTGATTGCCAGGCGCGACGACCTCCGTTCGCATGTCGAGCGGCTGGCCGACTTTCCCGAGAGCGTCGCCGCCTTTCGAAAATCAGATCGAACCCCCTGGAAAGCCGGTGAATCGTTCATTCAACACGATCTCGCCGAAACGCTGGACCGGATTTCCGCCGAAGGCCCCGACGAATTTTATAAGGGAAAGACAGCGAAGTTGATCGCGCGATATCATTCCACCCACAATGGCCTGATCACGCGATCCGACCTCGAATCTTACCGCGCCCATGAACGAGCCCCGGTTCACACCACATTTCGAGGACACGACGTTTTCGGAATGGGTCCCGTCGCTTCAGGCGGGATCGTACTCGCCGAGATGCTGGGGATTCTCGAGACATTCGACCTCAAAGCCGATGGACCCCTCTCACCTCGCACCATCCACCGGGTGACCGAAGCGCAACGCCGCGCGTACTTCACCCGTGCGACAAGACTCGCCGACCCGGATTTTTTCAACGTCCCTACCTCCGAACTGATCTCAAAGGAACGCGCGCGAGAACTCGCTCTCTCGATCACCGCCCGCGCCACTCCGAGCATCGCGTTCGCGCCATTCCCCGTCGTCGGCGCGGAAAGTAGTGAAACGACCCATCTTTCCTGCTTTGACCAAACAGGCAACGCGGTCGCGCTCACGTACACGCTGGAGGAAGGCTATGGCAGCAAGGCTGTTGTGGAAGGCGCGGGCTTTCTGCTCAACAATGAGATGGGCGACTTCAACCTGACCCCGGGCCGCACCGACACTTCAGGTCGCATAGGGACCGTGCCCAATACCATCGGCCCCGGCAAGCGGATGCTCAGCTCTCAATCACCGACGATCGTCCTGAAGGACGGGAAGGTTCGCCTGATCACAGGGTCACCCGGCGGTCGAACGATCCCGAACACGGTTCTCTGGGTCGTTCTTAACGTGATTGAATTCGGACTCGAACCTCGTGCCGCCGTCGATGCCCCTCGCACTCATCACGCCTGGTTTCCCGATGCCATCACGCTTGAAGGCAAGACGTGGCACCCATCAACGGTCGAGGCCCTGCGCGCGATGGGTCATACGATCCGCTTTACCGCCCTTCAAGGGGACGCCCACACGATTGTGATTGACCCCGCGAAGAACCGAATCCATGGAATTGCCGACCAACGTCGCCAGACTGAGAAGGCATCAGGTGATTGAGCCGCCTGTTCGGTCCATTCGAACGAAAGCCAAACCTGCCACGGGATACGATTTGACGCTATCGCTAAACAAGGCCTAGGCTTCCCTCGAAGACCCGTCACGGAATGCGTTAACGACCGTTCTTGAACAGGATCGACGCCACGCCCCGATCCGTTCAAGGCCAACCGCGAAGCGACAAGTCGCGGCGCGACCGTCGCACGCGCCGTCTCCCTTGCCCCGATAGGACTTTGCAAAGCGGACCTCCCGATGCCTCGTATTCCCCACTCGTTGAGTCCGACAATCCTGCTGCGGATCAGCGATGGTAGTTTTCACATGCATAAGGCTTTCAACGACTTCGGTCAAGCCGTCCGGAGTGCCGAAGCCTACTCGGGTGCCGGGTTCTCGGTCGCCATGATCTCTGCGACCGGCCGATTCCTCATGGCATTTGATCCTCGCGGAGTCCGTTCCCGAGTTTGAATCCCCTGCGCGCACCCGCGATTCCTGCGCCCGCTTTTCCCGATCCAGGGTCGTTTCACTCTCGATCGTAAGGGGGAAAAACAGGAGTTGAGATTCGAGCTTCGTGATCACTCAACGAGCCTCGGAACAGATTCCCATTTTTTCCTTTCGATTCTGAGATTTCGTCTCTCCAATCTCGCCTTCCGTGCGAGCCTTCGAGAATGTAACGGCGGTGTTTCCTGAGAGAACCCGCGAGCGCTTGCCAAGTCTCTTAAATTGGTATGGATTCTCGATCGACCGCCCCGTCTAATTGACGCTCTCCGGGTCCCACTTTTGAGACGCCGCGAGCGGCTCTCGCTCACCGAGGCTGAAAAGGCGACGCCGGCGTGGCGGAATGGCAGACGCAGAGGACTTAAAATCCTCCGGGGGGTCACCCCCGTGTGGGTTCGAATCCCACCGCCGGCACTTTATGACGGTATCCGACCCTTTCCATCTTCCCGTGTAGGGCAAGGGAAGGGCAAAGAGTTTTCCTATGGTAGGGCAAGGGAAGGGCAAAGAGTTTTCCTATGGGTTGAACGTCAGTCCCCGTCGCGGACGGAGCCTCGGGAGTTAGCGTGATGACGTAGGAGACTCGGCAACCTTCTCAGAGTTCGTTCGCGCCCCGCTTTCGAGTTCGTTCGCGCCGACCATTTTCGGGCCTTGCCCGTCGCTCGAACTGCACGGACTCCCGCTCGTTTTCTTGAGACGCCGACCCCTCGATCAATCCTCCGGCGCGCACTTCGAGCGATTGGAACCGTCGGGGTCATCGACGTTGACTTTGACGGGGAGACCATGCCCGGGCCGAACTGCCTCGTTTGCGCGTGTGGACAATGTCTGGAAAGGCTTGGCAAGAAAGTTCGGGGCGGGAAGCCATGTTTACGCGTCGCAAGCCTGTTTCATCAAGCCGGGGTTAGCGCGTCGTCGATGCCGCAGCCTCGCGGCGAGCTGTGGTGCGGGCTCGTCGTTCCAGTTCCTTGCGGGCGCGGCGGGTACGCGGACGCTCCGCCGGGGCCGGAACCGGGGCGGTATTCACGAATTCCGATTTC
>JAYVYS010000691.1:0-4626 GCA_043784005.1 Isosphaeraceae bacterium | reverse complement strand
GTCTTGACGAGTACACGCGCCGGTCCCATCGGCCCGCCCGGACCTCCCATTCCTCCGGGCCCGCCCCCTCCCGGCGGTCTCATTCGCCGGTTCATCGCGCCTGCCAGGCTGTTGGCGTCGAGCCCTTTCTTATCCACATCAATGTCACGAACGAATTTCGAAGCGGCTTCGGAGGCTTCTTCGGGAGAGAGCCGACCGTCCTTATTCGCGTCGGCGGCAGCGAGAATTTGCGGGGCCATGAACGTGCCGGGGCCGAAACCCGGCGGAGGCCCGCCCGGTCCTTCCATACCCGGCGGTGGCGGGATATTTTTGTTGATGGCCTTGCCCAGAGTGGCGGCGTCTACTGACCCTTTCTTGTCGATGTCGGCCTCGCGGACGAGCTTCGCGGCGGCGTTCGAGGCTTCCTCTGGCGAGAGCTTGCCGTCTTGATTGGCGTCGGCCGCCTCAAGGACCGCGGGGGCGAGGAATGTCCCGGGTCCAAACCCGCCGGGGCCGCCGCCCTTGGTTTTCGGGAGACCGGGGGGAGCCCCGCGATTGTCCTGCTGAGAACGGGTCGCGCCACCGATCGCGACCAGCGTCAATACAAAGGAGACTCCCATGAGCACGGCCGTCGAGACTTTCCTCGTCATGATGACTCCTCGAAGAGCTTGCAAAGGGAACTCTCATTCCCAAACGACGAAAGGACGAACAGGCGATCGGGGGTCGTTTCCCACCCCGCCATGTGATCCCCAGGCGGATCGGAACGATGGTCTCGGTTATCCGACGGGTTTTATGAAGGAATTGTAAAGAAAAGGCGATCCCGACGTTGTAAAGATTTGCAAAGACGGGGGAATTCAAAACGCCCGACCGTCCAGAAAATGGACCCGACGAATGGTTGACTGGTGCGATCTCCGCTGACATTCTGTACTAATGTTTTGGATCGGTAGGGTTTATGTTTTTCTCTTCAATAGGCAAATGCATTGAACGGTCGACACCATGAGCACGGCCCTTCATTTCCCTCATCTGAGCTTTGACGCGGACGGCACCGCGCGGATCGAACGGTCCCGGTATAAGGTCCTCCACCTCGCGGGCGAGCATTATCACTACGGCTGGTCCGCCGAGGAGATTCTCCGCCAGCACCCGGACCTACGCCCTGAGCAGGTTTATGCGGTCCTCACGTACTTTTACGACCATCACGATACCCTGGTCAGGCAGATGCGAGAGACCGTGGGCGAGGCGGAACGGGAAGCCTCCAAACCGCCGATCTCGCGGGCGGAACTCTTGCAACGTCGCGCGATCTTGGAGAGTTGAGAATGCCGTCCGCAGTGTACATGGACGTGCATATACCGATGTTTGTGACCGAGGCCCTTCGGCGAAGCGGACTAGACGTACTGACCAGCCAGGACGATGGCACGGCCACATTGGACGACGAGCGGCTCCTCGCCAGGGCGGTTGAGTTGGGGCGCATCCTATTCTCACAAGATCAGGATTTTCTAAAGGATCGCCGCCGAGTGGCAACAACAGGGTCGTTCCTTCCCCGGCATTGTCTTCGCCCCCCAGCAACGTGTCAGCCTCGGGGACTTGGCCGACGATTTGGAGCTCCTGCTGACATGCAGCCAACCCGAGGAACTTCGAGACCGGGCCATCTATTTGCCACTCCGCTAGCCTGGCCGGCTCTCCGTTTTTTGGTCCAGGAATCTTAGGAGCCAAAACGTTCGAAATTGGTTTTATTGTTTATGGGCCCCTTTCGCCAAGAAATTTTTACCCCAGACGTGTCTAAATCAAGAACATCCGGGGAATGTTAACTATTTCCAATCTTATTTTCTCATTGAAAAAATCGCAAGTCGAAGGCGTAGTCGCGTGAACTGCCCATTCGAGTGACCCGCCATGCTTGACCTGGCCGATCTCAATGTTGCGATCGACGACATGCTGGCGGGTGACCAGGATGCCTTCTGTACGATCCTACGCGCTTATGGTCTTTCCTTACGGAGCTATATCGCCACACACATTCATACGCTGGATGACATTGACGACCTCGCTCAGGAAGTGTTTCTCGTCGCCTATCGCAATCTCGCCGGCTTCCGCCGGGGCGACGACTTCGGGGCCTGGCTCAGGGGAATCGCCCGGAACAAGATGTATCACTATTTCCGCAGTGCGGCGCGTCGCAATCGCGCGGTCGAGCGGTTCAGGGAAGAGGTTGCCCACGTGGTGCGAGAGAGGCTCGAACGGAGTGTCTCCGCGGATAGCTCGGATACCATAGAGGTCTTGCTTCGTTGCATCGAGCTGCTTCCCGAGCGGATGCGTCAGGTGGTTCGCGCCGGGCTCGACGGTGGCAAGCCCGCCGACCTCGCGGTGGAGTTGACGACGACCGTCGCCGCGGTTTATCGCCTTCACTCGCGTGCCAACCAATTGCTTCGTGAATGCATGCGGAAGGAGTTGGTGTGATGGACCAAGACCTGATCGACCTGATCTCGGCGTGCAAGGGAGAGGACGTCGGCCAGTCGCGTCGCGAACCGCTTCTGGAAAGACTCCGTCAGGACTGGGAGTTTCAGCAAGCGTTCGTGGATGAGATTCGCATGCTGGGGATGCTCAAGGCGGTCCAGTCGCTGGAGCCGCGCTGGCTACGTCTACAGGACGAGCTGGGTTGGAGCCTGGATTCACCCTTCGCCGAAAAAGATCGCGAAGCCGTGTCGATGAGAAAACCGCGCGGCGTGCCCCCCGGACGTGGAATCCGCCCGGAACGTTGGAAATGGCGGGCCGCGGCTCTGGTCGCCGCTGTCGGCCTCTGCTTGATCGCGGTCACGACAGGGTACTTGCGGAGCCCTCGACATCGTCGCGAGGCAACGTCAGCCGTCGCCGTCGTGACTCCGCCTTATCCTCAAATTGATGTTGAAGTCGGGATCGCGATGGTGGTCGACCTGCACGAGGTGCGGTGGGAGCGAGCCGACGAGCCGCACCCCTCGGTGGGTGACCTGCTTGCCCCTGGCCGGCTGCGACTTCGATCGGGTCGCGCCACGATTTCGATGCTCAATGGCGCTGTGCTGATCGTGGAAGGGCCGGCGGACCTGGACCTGTTCTCCATTGACCGGATCTTCTGTCGTGAAGGGAAGCTTCGCACCCGGGTTCCGAAAGGAGCCGAGGGGCTGGTCGTCTCTTCGCCCGGGGCGTCGGTACTCGACCTCGGGACGGAGTTCGGGCTCAACGTCGAGGCAGGGGGCAAGTCGAGCGTCAAGGTTTTCGAGGGGAAGGTCGAGGCCATGATGCGCACGGGGTCGGGCAACCAAAACATCAGCCGCTACTTCAACGCGGATCACACGTTCGAACTCGACCCCAAGACGGATGCGATCAAGGACACGGATTCGGCGGGGTCGGAAGGTTTCGTCGCCCCCCTGGATTTGCCCGTGCCGCCGCTCTCGCTTGACCCTTCCTACCCGGACGCCATCCTCGCTTCAGACCCCTGGAGTTACTGGCGGTTCGAGGCATCGTCGTCGGAGGGAGACTCCGTGCCCAACACGTTGGCGGGCCGGCCTTCGCTGCGAGTCGTCGGTCCGGTTCGCTTTCGCAGCGAATCGGAGAATAACCACTATGCCGAGTTCCCGGCGCGTGAAAGCGCGCAATACCTGGCGATGGATGGGCTCTGGGAGCCGCCGTCGCGCCCGGGATACGCGGTCGAGCTCTGGTTCCTGCCGCGAGGGATCGACCATAGCTCACTGATCAGCATGCCGGCACCAAGTGATACGAACTTCCATTTCTTCTTCATGGAGACCGGCTCGCGGAACCGCCACGCGATGCATCCGCCCGCGACAGTGCGGCTCCTCGACCGCTGGCCCCCCGCGATCGGCGGGGGATACAACATCTATTCCAAACGTACTTATACTCCCTATCGCTGGCATCACCTGGTGGGCCAGATGAACGCGGGTCGGATGGAGCTTTATCTCGACGGCGAACCGACGTATTCACTCCGTACCGACCTTGACCATCCGACCATCCCTTGCCAGGTCTTGCTGGGAAGGCTCTCCACGCTCCCCATCAGAGAGGGAGACAATAGCCGCTGGTTCCACGGCCGCCCCTTCGTCGGCCTGCTCGATGAGGTCGCGCTTTATAGCCACCCTCTCTCCCTCAAGGAGATTCAGAACCACCGTCGTCTGGCGGGAAAATAAAAAGTGCCAGGAACCGTTTTTGACGTTCTGATTGTGGGTATTCACCTCAGACCTGAAGGCATCAGAACGGGGCTTGACACTTTTTTTGCGGTGTCCTAATTATTCGATCATTAGATCGATCCACATTGCCCCTCTCTCTCATGGAGGTCTCCATGTCCTCGCGACGTCGCGGTTTCACGCTGATCGAGCTTCTCGTGGTCATTGCCATCATCGCCGTTTTAATCGCCTTGCTTCTACCGGCAGTGCAAGCGGCACGCGAGGCGGCACGCCGGGCCCAGTGTGTGAATAACCTCAAGCAGATCGGCCTGGCGATCCACAATTACCACCAGGTTCAGGATCGATTCCCCTTGGGCGTCTCTCTCAACATGTACTCACTACCGGGCTACTGGCGCGCCAAGAATTCATGGAGCCACTTCGGCATGATGCTGCCGTTCCTCGAACAGCAAGCGGTTTACAACGCCGCCAATTTCAACTGGGGTGTCGAGGA
>JAYVYS010000690.1:0-3683 GCA_043784005.1 Isosphaeraceae bacterium | reverse complement strand
ACTTGCGGCAGGTGGGAAAGCTCATCGACCTGGACCGCGCTGAGGTTCATCATAACGGCGATTGGTTCTCGAAATGGTCGTTTCTTCAAGTGCTCGACCTCACCCGTACGATGACGCTTGGCCAGATTTCGGCACGTGAAGACTTCGCCAAGCGAATCGCAGCGGAGAAGCCCGTGTATCTTCACGAGTGCCTCTATCCGTTGATGCAAGGTTGGGACTCTGTGGAGATTCGGGCGGACGTCGAACTTGGCGGCTCTGAGCAGCTATTTAGCCTTCTTGTCGCACGTGACCTTCAGGCCTCGCAGAAGCTGAGCCCTCAGATCGCGATGACAATGCCGATCCTGGTCGGGACCGACGGTGTGCGCCGGATGGGCAAAAGCCTCGGGAATTTCATCGGAGTCGCGGACGAACCGAACAACATGTTCGGCAAGATCATGAGCATTCCCGACCAATCCATGAGACAGTATTTCACCTTGTTGACCGATCTTCCGTTGGCCGACATCGAAGGCTTGCTGAGTTCGGAGTCGAATCCAAGAGACGCTAAAGAGGCACTTGGCAAGGCGATTGTCGATCAATATTGGGGCCGCGAAAACGCTGAGGAGGCCGCTTCGGCCTTTCGTCGCCGAAGTGAAGGTCTTGACCCGACGGAGATTCCAGAAATCAACGTTCGCTCTGACCAACTCGACGCGGAAGGACGGATCGCCGCGTCGAGGTTGATCGTCTTACTTGGATTCGAGACGAGTACCTCGAACGCCAGGCGGACAATGGAGCAGGGGGGAGTGAACATAGGTCCGGAACGAACCCCCGTGACCGACCCAAAATCGTCGCTCGCAGTCACGACCGGCTTGATCGTGCGCGTGGGGAAGAGAAAAATCGCAAGGGTCGTGTTGCATTGACCAGGAACGCAAAGTCGAGTTGCAAGGCACTTTCGCTGAATATTGAGGGATTGCTCGCATGGCAGGTCACGGTTTCGGAATTATCGGCTGCGGGATGATCGCCGAGTTTCACACGAAGGCGATCAGCGAGATCCCCGGCGCTCGAGTCGTGGCCGCTTGCGACAAAATATCTGCGAGCGCGGATAAGATCGCCAAGCTCGCGGGGGGCGACTGCCAGACCTACACCGACACCGATGAGATGCTCGCGAATGCCGAGATCGACGTGGTCTGCGTTTGCACGCCGAGCGGGGTTCACCGTGATCCTGCCGTCAAAGCCGCGTTGGCGGGCAAACACGTGGTGGTGGAAAAGCCGCTTGAGATTACGGTCCCGCGTTGCGACGCGATTATCGATGCCTGCAACAAGACCGGAGTCCGACTCTGCGCGATCTTCCCATCGCGGTTTTCACAGGCCAACCAGACCTTGAAAACGGCGATCGAGACTGGCCGGTTCGGGCGTCTCACGCTTGGAGATACGCATGTGAAATGGTTTCGCACGCAGGAATATTATGACTCCGGTGGTTGGCGAGGAACGTGGGCACTCGACGGCGGCGGCGCTCTCATGAATCAAGCGATCCACAATATCGACCTTTTGCAGTGGTTGATGGGTGACGTCGAGACGGTCTTCGCGATGGCCGCCACCCTAGCCCACTTCCGCATCGAAGTCGAAGACACATGTGTCGCGGTCGTCCGCTTCAAAAACGGAGCGCTCGGGACGATCGAGGCCGCCACGAGCGCCTACCCTGGCCTTCTTAAACGTACAGAGATCCATGGCGATCGTGGCTCGGCGCGGGTTGAACAGGACGATATCACCCTTTGGGACTTCCAGATTCGGGCACCGTCCGATTCGGCGATTTTCGCGGCGATGGGAAACGTCACCGGCAATAAGTCGGGAGCGAGTGATCCCAGGGGAATCACCCACGAAGGGCACCGCGAGCAACTTGCCGACTTTCTTCGTGCGATCGACGAGAATCGCGATCCGTTCGTCGACGGCCGCGACGGGCGCAAGTCGGTCGAGATCATTCGAGCGATTTACCACTCCGCTAAGACCGGGCTTCCCGTTTCGCTTCCGTTCGATGACAAGACGGACGAGACGACTTCTTGAAGGATTCTGAACGATCGCTCGCAATCGTCCGGGTCGAGGGAGTGACCATAAATGCCTCATCCTCGCAGCAACACTCGAGATCTTGGCGTCTACCTGCTAGTTCGGCTCATTGTGGGCTTTGCCCAGATGTTGACGATCAGGCAATCGTATGCGCTCGCGAAGCTACTCGCGAAGTTTTTCTACCGGATTGACGCGAGACATCGGGCGGTTGGGATGGAGAACCTCTTGCTCGCCTTCGGGGACGTTTACAATGAGGCGGAACGGGACAAGATCGTTCAAGGAGTCTATGAGCATTTCTGCATGATGATCATGGAGATCCTCCACATTCCTCGCAAGCTCCATTTGACCAACTGGCGAAACCGGATCACGTTGGTCGGACATGAAGAGATCCTCGACCGTTTGATGGATGGAGGCCCGATGATCATGCTCTCGGGGCACTTCGGAAACTGGGAGATGGCCGGGTATCTCTTCGGGGTCTTCGGTTTTCCCCCAAACTCGGTGGCGAGGACGCTTGACAATCCCTACCTTGAGCGTTATCTGAGGCGATTTCGCGAAGCGACCGGGCAAAAGCTGATCCCGAAGGCGGGCGGATACGACCAGATGCTTGAGGTGTTGAGAAACGGCGGAGTGCTATCGTTTCTCGCCGACCAGGACGCGGGCCAACGTGGGCTTTACGTGAACTTTTTCGGCCGGCCCGCCTCGACGCACAAGGCGATCGCGTTGCTGGCCATTGAACACCAGGCACCCGTCGTGGTCGGGTATGCAAGGCGGATCGGGCCGGGATTTCGCTATGAGGTTGGATGCGACGCGATCATCGAGCCATCGGAATGGACCGGGACATCCGACGATGTTCAACTCTTGACCCAGCGCTATACCTCGGCCCTCGAAAAGATCATCCGACGCGATCCAGAACAATACCTCTGGCTCCATCGTCGCTGGAAGCATCAGCCCAAGATCAAAGTTCGGATCGACAAATCAAAAAGCTAGGCGATCCTGAAAATCAGCACTCACTTCTCAAACATCTCTCCGACAGGCACGATCTTCACGGAGAGGTTCTTGAGTGGGAACACGGCGATCGCCTTATCTTCGGTTAATATCGATTCAGAGGTTCCTTGCGTGTCGTATGTGATCGGCGATGGTGAATCGCTCTTCAAGACCTTGGCAAGCCCGGCGGCATCCTTGGTGACGATCGCCACGCGCGCACCTTGGCTCAGGAGATGCCTTCGAATCGCCGAATTAACCTCATCGACGGTCAATTTCGGGAGGCGTCGAGCCATTTCCAAGACGAGATCGCCGCTGTTGTAAAAGGCACCATCCATCGCATACCCGAGGCGTCTTGTAATTGTCTGGACCCAGAGAGTGCTGTAATTCAAGAGATATGCGCGAGTTGTCTCGAAATCCCGGACCGACATTCCCTCTTTCGTGAGTCGATCCACCTCCCAAAGGGCCGCGCGAAGGGCGAACGCGGCCTTGTCGTCGGGAACAGGCCGTATCCAGATCGTGAAGGCTTGCTGCCGCCTGGGATTATTCGGGACGGGGAAGGTCGATGGCCCGTCCTGGATGAAATCTTCCAGGTAAGAGTAATCGCCGTAATTGAGACCGCGTTTGCCTCGAAGGTCTTGCATGAGCTTGCCGTTGAACGTCCG
>JAYVYS010000689.1:0-2381 GCA_043784005.1 Isosphaeraceae bacterium | reverse complement strand
GTCGCCCTGGGCGCGGCGATTCAGGCGTCAATGGAGGAGGGACTCGACGCCCTGGACGCGACCCCGCGATTCACTCTCGGCGGTAAATCCGCGCCGGCGTTCCGTCTGCCCGGCGCGCGGCGAGTCGTCGATGTGATGTCCCACAGCTTGGGGGCGGTGGCGGTGAGCGAAGACGGCGCGCGTTATGTGAACGACCTTGTGATCCGTCGGAATCTTCCCATTCCTGCCAAGAACTCACGACCCTATATTCACGCGACACACGACGGAGCCAACACGAAGCTGGAGGTCTATCTGACCCAGGGAGAGAGTGCCGCGCCGCTGGATTGTTCGTTCCTGGGCAAGTACGTCTTCTCAGGAATTCACCCGACCGATCATGAAGTCACGGTGGATGTGAACGTAGCTTACGACGTCAACGGTGTCGTTCATGTCGAGGCCGTTCAGCGTGACACGGGTCAGACGCTGGGAATGACCGTCGAGCCGGTTCCCGACGACCTCTCGTGGCTGGGGCGCGCGCCTGATTTCTCCCCCGTTCGGTCGGCTCCCGAGCCGTTGACGATCTTTCTACTCATCGACGTTTCAGCGAGCATGGCCGGCCACCCTTTGCTGGAAGCCCAATCCGCCGCGCGTGCGTTTCTGGAGAAGTGCGACTTCACAACCACCGAGGTCGGCTTGATCGCGTTCTCGGATCAGGTCACACTCATGACGGATTCGACCAATCACGTCAGGCGAATTCAAGCCGCCGTCAGCCGGCTCGAAGCCGACTCCACAACGAATCTGACAGGGGCGCTCGAACTGGTCACAGGGCGGTTGATCAACGTCAACGGAATCCGCTATGTCGTGATTCTCACGGATGGGTTTCCCGATGCCCCGGAGAGTGCGGTGGAACAGGCGGACGAACTCAAGGCGTCGGGAGTCGAAATCGTCGCGATCGGAATGGGGACCGCCGATGTGGAGTATTTGAGACGCCTCTCAAGTACCGACGCGGGGACGATCTTCGCCAGGCAAGGCGAACTTGTCAGCACGTTCGGCCACATCGCCCGCGTGATCGCCGAGGGGGGCCGCACTTTGCGGATGCTGACGTGAACGAGCTCTCATCCAGACGCTCAGCGAATCTGAGTCAGGCCTACGAACTGGCGATCGCCGGGGCGCTCGGCGCGGTCTTCGGACTGTACCTCTATACCGAGCTTGTTCAGGCACGCTCGGTTTATGTTCGAGACGCCTTCGCGGGGGTCGCGATCGGCGGAACGTTGGGCTTCTTTCTGAACGCTTCGGGGCCGCTTCGAGAGGGAGCGTGGCTGAAACTGGCGCGCGCAGGGACATGGGGCGCGCTCGCGGGGGCGGTCGGAGGCGCGGCGGGGCTCGTGCTTGGAGAATTCGTGATCGGGTGGTTTCGCGGCGGTCTCGTCGGTCGGGCGGTCTCATGGGCCGTGCTCGGCCTGGCGATCGGAGTGAGCCAGGGGATTGCGGAGCGGTCGAGGCAGCGTCTGACCTACGGGATACTCGGCGGCACGATCGGCGGAGCAATCGGCGGTTACCTTTTCGAGGCCCTTCGCCTCATCCTTGGCAACCGATACGACCTGAGCCAGAGCTTGGGAATCGTGATCCTCGGCGCAGGCTTGGGACTCTTCCTCGCGCTGGTCGAACAGGCACTCCGCAAGGCCTGGGTGCTCGTCCTCTCAGGTCGGCAAGAAGGCCGGAGCTACTTGCTCTCACACTTGAAATCCAATCTGGGGCTGGACGAGCGCGCCGACGTGGGGCTCTTCGCCGATCCACTGATCGCCCGACGGCATGCCGAGATTGAATCAACCTCGCGCGGCTACGTTCTTCGCAATCATACCGAGGCCGGTCGAACCCGCGTTAACGGCCGGGAAATCTTCACTGAGGCGGTCTTGCAAGACGGCGATCGGATCACCCTGGGTCAAACCCAGATCCTTTTTCGACAACGCTAGCCTATGTCCATCGCACCCCCAAGCACCTGGTCTCTCGAAGTGGTCCGTGGCCTTGAGGTCGGTCATGTGTATCCTGTCGGCCCGGGCCGCTGCTTGCTCGGGAACGACCTGAACGGGGAAGTAGGAATTTCTCTCGGGCCGCTTGAGGGATCGTCACCCCGGAAAATGGCCCCCAAGCAGGCCGAGCTCCTCGCCGACGGAAACACCTTGACACTTCGCGACCTGGACAGTCCAGGCGGGACCTTTGTCAACCGCCAGCGAATCTTGCCGGGTCAATCGCGTTCGCTTCAGCACGGCGACGTGATTCAGCTCGGAAGTGTACAGATGAAGATTGTGACAAATGCACTTGGCTCCATTTCACAAACTCTAAAGCCTGCCCCTCTCGCAGCGCGGATTGGACCTCTCCCTTCTCCATACACCCTTGCGATGGGG
>JAYVYS010000688.1:0-7769 GCA_043784005.1 Isosphaeraceae bacterium | reverse complement strand
GAGCTTCTCAAGCGCGGGTATCAACCCGTCTACACCCCCCACATTGGCCGGATCGAGCTTTACCAGACGAGCGGCCACTATCCTTACTACAAAGATTCTCAGTTCCCCGTCCTGAAGATGCTCGACGACGCCGCGATGGCCCTGATCGGCGGCCTTGAGAAAGACGAACTCGACGACTCGGCGCAAAGAGTCTTCCTCATCAAAGCGGGAATTCCCGAGTCAACTCCAGGGCCAGTTCATGAATTCGAGGGCGAATGGAAGCCCTCTCAACCGATTAACTATTGGTCGCTCGACAAAGCCGGGCGGATCAAGTACGCCGAGGAACACGGCGTGAGCGAAGAGTATCTGCTCAAGCCGATGAATTGCCCTCACCATATCCAGATCTATGCTGCTCAACCCCGCAGTTATCGCGACCTCCCCGTGCGTCTCGCCGAATTCGGGACCGTTTACCGTTACGAGCAATCGGGCGAGCTGAACGGATTAACCAGGGTTCGCGGCTTCACGCAAGATGACGCCCACTTGTTCTGCACAGAGGATCAGGTTCGAGAAGAGTTTCGCGCCACGATGGAGCTGACCCAGTTCGTGCTCGGCAGCCTGGGACTCACCGATTACAAGCTTCGGCTCTCGAAGCACGACCCCGAAGACGCCAAGTACAAAGGGGCCGCGGGAGATACCTGGAGACGTGCCGAGAATGACATCCAAAGCGTTCTCGATGAGATGGGGCTCCCTTATGAGGAAGCGCCCGGAGAAGCCGCCTTTTATGGACCCAAGGCCGACTTCATCGTTCGCGACTGCATCGGCCGCAACTGGCAACTCGGGACCGTTCAGCTTGACTATGTCCTGCCCTCGCGGTTCAAGCTCGAATACACTGGGGCCGACAACCAGCCACATCAACCGGTGATGATCCATCGCGCCCCGTTCGGCAGCATGGAGCGGTTCATGGGCATTTTGATCGAGCACTTCGCCGGAGCCTTCCCGCTCTGGCTCTCGCCTGAACAAGTCCGCGTGTTGCCCATCTCGGACAAGGTAGCCGAGTACGCTCACAAAGTTCTTGCGGCATTGCAAGCGGTGGGCCTGCGGGCCTCGGTGGATCTTCGCCCTGAGAAGATCGGTGCCAAGATTCGCGATGCTCAGCTTGAGAAAATCCCCGTCATGCTGGTCGTAGGTGCTAAAGAGGCGGAGACCGGGGCCGTTTCTTACCGTGACCGACTCGATGGCGACCGGGGCGCGATGCCACTCACCGAAGCCGTCGCCAAGTTGAAGGCGGAATCCGACGCCCGCACGATCCCCCACGTCGCGCCGATTGAACCTCACACGCCCCTCGAAGGCGGAGGAGAGAATCATGCCTACTAGGGGACTTCGAGAGATTACGACCCCTGAGCCCGAAATCGGAATCTCGGCGATCCGAGACGCATCGTCGCGCTTGGGCCCATGGATTCATGAGACGCCAATTCTCACGTCGAGAACGTTCGATGCGCGTTGCGGCGGCTCCGTCTTTTTCAAGTGCGAGAACTTTCAGAAAGTCGGCGCATTCAAGTATCGCGGAGCCATGAACGCGCTCCTGCAATTGAATGACGCCGAGAAGGAAACCGGGGTTGTCACCCACTCCTCGGGTAACCACGGCCAGGCCCTTGCCGCGGCGGGCAAGGCGCTTGGGGTGCCAGTCTGCGTCGTCATGCCGCGAACGGCCCCCGCCGTGAAGCGGGCCGCGGTGGAAGGCTATGGGGCGAAGGTCGTATCATGCGAACCGACCCTCGCGGCCCGAGAAGCCGCCGTCGCCGAACAGATCGAATGGAATGGGTTCCATCTCGTTCACCCGTTCGACGACTGGCGGGTGATCGCCGGACAAGGGACCGCGGCCTGGGAACTGCTCGAACAGGCGGGCTCGCTCGATCTCGTGATCACGCCGATCGGTGGAGGCGGGCTCGCCGCGGGAACGTGTCTGGCTATCAAAGGGCTGTCACCCTCGACCCGCGTGATCGGAGCGGAACCCGCCGCGGCCGACGACGCGAAGCGATCCTTGACGACCGGCCGGATCGAGCCCTCAAACGATCCGCACACGATCGCCGACGGCCTTCGCACGTCTCTGGGAGCCAAGACGTTTTCCGTTCTTCAGCGTCACCTCGACGGAGTGGTCACCGCCACCGACTCTGAGGCCCTCGACGCCATGCGGTTCATCTGGGAACGTCTCAAAATCATCATCGAACCCTCATGCGCTTTCCCCGTCGCTCCGGTCTATCACGGCGGGCTCGACGTTCGCGGCCTGCGGGTCGGGATCATTCTCAGCGGCGGAAACGTCGATCTCGATCCGTTGTTCCAGGCACTCGCGAGTCAGTGGATTCTTTAAAATTGAAGGAGGGACTCCATCTCCGACGAACTATGGAGTCGTAACAATCGGCCTCTCACTTCCCCACCTGCTCCGTCACCCAATCCCCGATAGCTTTCAATGCCAAAGGCGACACTGTCTCCTCGATTCGCGCGTACTCCGACGGAGATCCCGCTTGACACGTCTGGAAGAGGTGGTTCAAACCGGTTAATTCCTTGACGGTCACTCGGGTATTGCCCCCTTTTTTCAAGGCCCTCTCGATTTCAGTGAGGTTCTCCTGGGGAGGAACCTGCAAGTCCTTTTCGCCCACGAGCGCAAGCACGGGGCATTTAACCTTTTGCAAGGTCGGCCGGGGATCAAACGTCAGAAAGTATCGGAACCAGGGAGACTCAAGGGTCTTGAGTTGAGCGGCGAGGACCTCTCCGACCACTTCGCGTGTCTTGGGCTTCTGATCAGGGTGTTCAGCGACTAAGTCTTTCACGGCTGCCGTCAGTTTAGCGTGCGCCTTCGCGTTATCCGGCTCACTCTTCACGATCTCCACAAGCCTCTTCTGCGCCTTCTTATTCCAACCC
Source organism: Isosphaeraceae bacterium (assembly GCA_043784005.1). Lineage (GTDB taxonomy): Bacteria > Planctomycetota > Planctomycetia > Isosphaerales > Isosphaeraceae > JAYUFP01. Next base: position 4,871 of record JAYVYS010000688.1, on the reverse strand, counting down.
AGAAGCGGCTCAGCTGCACCCAACGATTTGGCGATCAGACCCCCTTGAAGATAAATGATCTCGTCGCCGGGTAGGCCGGTCCCCGCCATCATCACAATGAATGCCACGTCAGTGGATCTTGTCGCGACAATCGGCGCGATCACGCCTCCTTCGCTGTGACCGATCAACCCGATCTTCTTACCGTTGATCTCGGGCCTGGTCTTCAAATACTGAACGCCCGCAAGCACATCACCCGCGTAGTCGTCAGTCGTGGAGGTCGCCGGAGTTCCTGTCGAACCGCCGACGCCTCGGTCGTCCAACCTCAGGACGGCCACACCTCGCCGCGTCAGCGTGTCGGCAATGAGCATGAACGGCTTGTGCTCGAACAACGTCTCATCGCGGTCTTGCGAGCCTGATCCGCTGATCATGATCGCCGCGGGAAACGGCCCCTTGCCCTGCGGGATTGTCAACGTCCCCGCGAGATTCACCTTCCCCGCCTTATTAGAGTAACTCACGAATTCGTTCTTGTAGGGGAACGGGGGCTTGGGAGTTTGCGGGCGCTTTGCCTCCGTCGCATTGGCCACGAGCTTAATCGTCAATGGAATTTTCGCTTCACCCTGCGACCACTCGCCAACGGCTTCGGTCCCCGACTGGTCGACCTTTCCCTCGTATTTGGCTCCCAGGGCCTTGGCTTCAAATATCATCTTTCGCTTTTCGACCGTGACGGAATCAAGCTTTAAGCTTTTCGCTGCCTGGTCGGGGCTGTCGAACGTCCCGGTGTATTTGCCGGCATCGTCTTTAAGGAGATGAAAAACCAACCGAAGTTGCATCCCCGCGCCGACGCTCAACTTTCCTTCCCAGACTTGCTCTTTCCCGTTAATCGTAACAGGCGCGTCGGCAGCCGCCTTTTTGAGTGTCAGCGGGAACTTGCCCCCTCCTTGAGAGAAGGTGCCCACCGCCTCATCTCCCTTGGCGTTCAGCATGCCCTCGTAAGAAATGCCCAAGTCGGGCATCGCGAACGTGAGCTTTTGCTTGTCGATCGCGGCAGTCTTCACCGGCATTCCGCTCGCCCCTTGATCGGGACTTTCAAAGGTGGCGGTGACCTCTCCATCGTCCGACCGATTCAGATTGAGCACCAGCCTCAAGCTCACCGAGTCGTTGACCTTCATCGTCCCTTCCCAGGTCGTTTTGGTCACTTTCGGATCGGCAGCGGAAACGTGCCTTCCCGCTTGGAAAAAAGTTGCCACTCCAAACGCCAGAATCGTCGCGTACCGCAGCATTGATGTCCTCCCGCGTCCCGTTCGGAGCGCCTCGTGTTGTGAAACAAGTGTACCTTGAAACGAGCATTCGCCAATCGCTAACAGTGCGCCACAAAAAAGCGTGAACGATTCCCGCCTCGTGATTCGAAGTCCCTGGAAAAGACACCGGCGACTTCTAGCGCCTCAATCACGGGCACAATGCTAGAATCGAGTTCGTCGCGGGTGCGGGATTCTTGGGTCGCTCCGCTTTGAAATCTTGAATTGGGAAAGGAAAATGACATGGCCGACAATCATGCCTTTGACATCGTCAGCGAGATCAACACCCCAGAGATGCATAACGCCGTCGTCCAGGCCCAGCACGAGATCGCGGTGCGGTATGATTTCAAAGGGACGCGAGCTTCGCTTGAGTACAACAAGAAAGAAAACTCGCTTACCCTTGAAGCGGACCATAAAGGCCAACTCGACACTGTCGTCCAGATTCTCAAAGAGAAGATGGCGAAACGAGGGGTTGCCGTGACCGCCCTGAAACGCGGCAAGATCGAGGAGGCCACCCACAACTCGGTCCGCGAGGTCATCACCCTCCACATCGGAATCGAGTCGGACGATGCGCGTAAGATCGTCAAGCAAATCAAACAGCTAGGTATCAAGGTGCAGGCCCAGATCATGGATGAAAAAGTGCGGGTGACCGGGAAGAAGCTTGATGAACTTCAGGCCGTGATCGCCCACTTGAAGGAGGACGGACCGGAATATCCGCTCCAATTCGTGAATTTCTCCTGACCGCCGTCATGATCACAACACGTCGCCGGAGTGGATCTGGACACTATCGCCCCGGGTGGGCAACGTCCGATGTTAAAGGGCGTCCCGGCGACGGTCGTCAGAGGTTCAGGATTTCGAGCCCGCCGGGCATCATGCTCAGGCACAAGGAGGTCATCCGATGGGATTCATGAGCGGACGAGTCACCTACACGCGCTTCCGGGTCGGTGGCGGCTCACCCCTCCCGTTCGGCGAGGAGATCCTGGAACAGGTCGATCGACACGCCATAGGTCGGCATCAAATCGCCGATCCCAAAGACGGCGTCATGGTCGGATGGTCGGGGGGCGACCACTTGCTGGATGTCTCGTTCGATCTCGCCAAAAACGTCGTCAACGACGCCCTTCACCTGGCGATTCGAGTCGATACCGACAAGATTCCCGGCACGCTCCTCAATGCCTATACCAAAATCGAGACCAATGCCAGGGCGAAGGACAACCCCAGCGGGTTCCCCACCAAAACCCAGCGCACCGAAGCCAAAGAGGCCGCCCGTATCCGTGCGGAGGCGGAGTCCGCCGACGGCCGCTTTCGTCGCCTCGCTCACTACCCGGTCCTCTGGGACGGTCAGAGCGGAACACTTTACGCCGGAGCGACAAGCGCCAACGTGCTTGAGAGACTTCTCGGCCTGTTTCGAGAGACGTTCGACCGGTCGCTCGACCTGATCTCGGCCGGAACGCTCGCGAACGGCTTGGCCGAAGACCGAGGTGAATCAGCTGCGTCCCAAAATTTCGGACCGGTCGGATTTGTCGGTGAGGACGCGAGCTACACAACGATCGCCTGGTCGGACGGCGATCCCGCGCGTCCCGACCACCTTGGGAATGAGTTCCTGATCTGGCTCTGGCATACGCTCCAGAATGACGGCGATACGATCACGCTCGGAGACGGCTCCGAGGCGACGGTGATGGTCGCGAAAACGCTCACCCTCGACTGTCCTCGCGGCGAGACCGGCCGCGATTGCTTGACGAACGAAGGCCCGACCAGCCTTCCTGAGGCCTTCCGCGCCCTCCAAGCGGGCAAACTCCCTCGCAAAGCCGGCTTGATCGTGGTCCGCCAAGGACAGCAATACGAGCTGACCCTACAGGCTGAGACGATGGCGGTTTCGGGCGCGAATATGCCCAAGATCGAAGGGGCGACCGGGCCCGAATTCCAGGTCGCCCGCGTCGACGGGCTTCGCCATCTGGTGGAAACCCTCGACCTCCTGTACGATGCCTACGGTCGGCACAGAACTGGTCCCGAATGGGGCGAGGTGCTCGGCCGCATCCGCCGCTGGCTCCAGGCGGCCTGAGGCGAGACGTCGCGAGACAGAGCGGCGAGCGGACGTTTGGGCAACTACCGACAACACATCACGTTCGCCGGTGTCCTCGGGATCGGCTATGCTTGGGCGGCGTATCTGCTCGGGGGCATCCATTGGCTCTACGGCACGGTCGCCGCCCTGCTCGCCACCCTCGGCGGCCTCTTGCCCGACCTCGACTCCCCCTCGGGAGTCGGACTGAGGTCATTCACCGGCATCCTGGGCGTGCTAACCGCATTGGTCGTCTGGCAACGTTTGGAAAATCCGCCCGGGCCGCTCGCTTTCGAGCTTCATCTCTGGGCGGCCATCCTGGCTTATTTGCTGGTCAGGCATGGCATTCGACGATTCATGACCCGCTTCGCAGTACATCGCGGAATCAGCCATAGTGTCCCGACTTGCGCGGCATGGGGAGCCCTTGCCTACCTCTATTATCCGTCCCCGCACCATAGCATCCGGGTGATGATGGCCCTGGCGCTGGTGGTCGGGTTCGCCTCCCACCTCTTTCTGGACGAAATTTGCAGCGTGGACCTCGCCGGAGCGCGGGTGAACAGGGCCTTTGGAACCGCGATCAAGTTCTGGGCTCCTTCCGCAATCGCCACGCTCACGATGTATGGGGTGTTAGGCTATTTGACCTGGAAGGTGGTCAACTCCTGGCCGGAAGGCCCCTTCCGCTACAACCCGCCTCCCGCTCCCTTTCTTCCATTGCCGTTCCCGCGACGCCTCCAGGATGCCATTCCACGCACCTGGCCGGGCCTGAACGCCCCGCGGTGAGGGTCCGAGGGTTTCTTCAAGATTCGCGCGGCGGTTCCCGGGTGCAATCCGTATAATCGTCGCGTTCGGGCACGCCACGAAGGCGACCCACGATGGTCCTTTCCTGTCAGGGAGAACCGAGCGATGCACCCGAGAGTCCGTTGTGGTCTGCTGGTCCTGTCGGCGATTGCCATTCTGGGCGCGGCTCGCGCCTCACACGCGCAGGCTCCGGCGACTTCCAAGGCCGACACCCCTGCCGCCTCGAAAACCGTCTCGGCCGCGCCTACCACACCCCCGAACTTCACCCAGCCGATTGCCATCGTGAACGGAGAGACCATCACGCGAGGTGATCTCATCACCTTCCTGAGTTCCTACCAGATCCCTGCCGGTAATGAGGAACAGGTCTACAAAGACGCCGTCGAGAGCCTTGTGAACGCCCGACTGATCAACCAGTTTCTCACTCGCCAGAAGATCCCGGTCTCCGAAGACAAGATCAGCGAACAGATCGCTTCGCTGGAGAAGCAGCTCAAGGAGCGAGGAAGCGACCTGCCCAGCGAGATCCTCCACAGCGGCATGTCGATGCCCGAGATCCGCAAGCAATACGCCAATCGCATTCGCTGGGTCGAATTCCTTAATGAAAAGGCGCGTGATGCGGAACTCAAGAAGTTCTTCGCCACCCATAAAGACCTCTTCAGTGGAACACAGGTCAAGGCCAGCCATATCCTCTTGAAGGTGGAACCGAAGGCCACAACCGAGGAAAAAGCCAAGAGCCGCGACAAGCT
>JAYVYS010000687.1:0-6189 GCA_043784005.1 Isosphaeraceae bacterium | reverse complement strand
CCGAAGAGGGGCAATGGTGGGGCGGGTTACTGCTACCCGGGACGTGACCCGAGTTCATCCTCCCCTAATTCTTTCGAGAAAAACGCGAAGCACCTCGCGGGCAATCGGCTGTGCCAGGAAGTCGCTTATCAGCGGCGCGAACATCACGGCCAGCGACGCCGCATAGAAACCAAATGCCGTGCGATTGGGCGGAGAATTGACCGATCGCAGTCGCTCTCGAAGACCTTTTCGGACGACCTGAATCAAGCGATCGGGGTCCGGTCCGAGGGCTTCGATAAAGACGCATCGCAGGGACCGCGTCACCTCGACGCGAAGGCCTCTTCTTCCCGTCGCATCCTCGTAGCCGTGCATGGTGCGCAAAAAGGGGACGGGCTCGCCGCGAAGCACGTCTTCCAGAACAGGAGCAACGTCACTTTCGCGGATATGGTAAACGACAACGCGATGGATCGATCGGCGTGCGAGGATCGTCGCGACCAGTCCCAGCGACGACACGATCGTCAGCCAGTCGAATGCGTCGGGGTGCTTAAAGAGTCGATGAGCCAGAAGCTGCCCAAACGGCCCGAACGCGAGAACGCCTCCCACTCCGAGCGTCAGAAGAACGAAATCCGGCAAGCCATTGACCACCCGAGGCCGTTGCCCGCTGTGCCAGAAGGCAATGATCCAAAGGTAGAACCCAAGGGGGCCGACCGTCAGGGCGTACTGGAGTGACGGCGACATCAATCGGCCTCGGCTTCTTTCCGTAAAAAACGTCCCCAATCCTCACTGCGGCCGGAACAAATCCCCGTCTCACTCACTCGTCACGATCGACCTCAAAAGCCAAAGAGGCGAGTACCGGAGCATTCGCATCAGGAAAAAGCAGTCGTGGCAGTACCTTGGCATCGACCCAGATGAAGCCCGAGGATGAGTCGGGCGAGGCCTCCGGATCTTTCGTCATGACGTCATAATAGAAGAGTTCGACATGACCATGCGGGTAAATGTGCGCGAAGTGCGTTCGAGCGCGTAGGAGAACAACCTCCAACCCCGTCTCCTCGCGACACTCCCGAATCGCGGCCTCTTCGGGGGTTTCTCCGGGTTCGCATTTTCCTCCGGGAAACTCCCAGAATCCCGGCATCGCCGACCCCTCGGGCCTGCGTCTGATCAGGTAAGCGCGGTCCCTGCGAATCAAACCGATTCCAACCCGGACCGGAAGCCACGATTCGAAAGCTGGGGTCGATGTCAAATCGCCGCTCCCGCCTTGGCCGCATCGATCGCACGTCCGGGCGAACCCATCACGTTGTAACCACAGTCCACGTGCAAGATCTCACCCGAAATCCCCGAGGCGAGGTCGGAGAGGAGGAACAAGCCGGTCGAACCAACCTCCTCGCGGGTAATATTGCGGCCTAACGGCGAAACGGCCTCATACAATCCCGCGAGCTTATCGGAATCACCGACCGCCGAGGCGGCAAGCGTCTTCACAGGGCCCGCCGAGACGGCATTGACCCGAATGTTCTTCGGCCCGAGGTCGTACGCGAGATAACGGACCGACATATCGAGGGCCGCCTTGCAGACACCCATCATGTTGTAACCCGCCACCACGCGCTCGCCACCAAAATAGGTGAGAGTGACAATGGAACCCCCGTTCGGCATCGACTCGGCCGCGTGTCGCGAGATAATCGCGAGCGAGTAGACACTGATGTCCATCGCGATCTTGAACCCCTCCCGACTCGCATTGACAAACGCACACTTGATATCGTTAATCGGGGCGAAGGCGATGGAATGAAGGACGAAGTCGAGCGATCCGTAGGTGGCGCGGGCTTCCGCGAAGACGCGGGCAACATCTTCGTCGTTCTGAACGTCGCAAGAGGTGATGAGCTTGGCGCCGATCGGATCGGCAAGCTTTCTTACCCGCCTTTCCATCTTCTCGCCCGGCAGATGCGTGAATCCGACATCGGCCCCTTGCTCGATAAGTTGCTTGCTGATCGCCCAGGCGATACTAAAGTCATTGGCGACTCCGAAAACCAGACCCTTCTTGCCATCAAACAGCCCCATGGGCGGTATCCTTTCGCGACTTGAGCGGAGGTGTTACGCCCGGACGTCGCCGGTTCCCTCCGAGGTTCGTCAGGATACCCGCCGGAGCCCGCCCGCTCAACGGCTGTTAACCGGCGCGGCGTGTACGGGGAGGATCAACGCGGCTAGGTCCGCCTCGACGGCGGCCCGCGCTTCTCCGATCGCCTTCTGGGTCGCCGCCCCCATTTTGAGGCTGCGACGCTTTAGCTCAGCAGAAATATTTCCCAGACCCAGCGCGTCGACGATCTTAAACGCACCCGAGACCTGCGGATCGGCGGCAAGATCCTTTCCGGCATCGGCGGCGAGGTCGTCAGGCTGAACCCGGCTCGCTCTCGACCCCGCGATCACCCAGCGATCCGGCCCTTGCCGAACCCACATCGTCATTTCGACGGTCACGCTCGCAAAATCAGCCGCAATGTCCATTCTCGTCACCATCGCGACAATCCGACCGCGTCTTTCCACGTCGCGAAGTTTGCCGGGGAGTGGATCACCCGGGTCGTCGCCCAGCAATTGTTTCAACGTACCGATTGCGGTCGACGCATCCATTCCTTCGAGCGGCTGTCCGGCGGCGGGCTCGGGCAAAAGCATTCCTTGATATCGAAGAAATCGCAGTCCGGAGTCGACCGAAAGCTCCGTCGCCGCCCGCCTCAGGTTCCAGGTCGCGTCGGATTCTAATTGCGGCGGACGAAGCGCGTCAATCGCGATGGGAGTCTTTGAGGAGACGTCGAACCCACGACCCTGGAGCGCATCTTTCAGGTCCGTGAGTTTCAAGGTCTCGGGATTCGGTAGCTGTGATGTCCAGGCGAGTCGAAGCAATCGAGAGCGTTCGCGAGGCACCCGTTGAATCGATTTCAGTTCCGTCTTTCCCAGTTTCACGAGCATCAACGGTGCGCTTTTCCAAGCGTCCGCATCTCTGAGCCGGTCCAACTCGGTGTCGATCCACGTCAGGATCGCGTCGTTGACGCGATCTCCGCTCGCCGAGCGTTCGCGACGCCATGCGGTCAAGTGTTCCTTGCGCTTGGTCTGATTGCGTCGTGCGGATTGCCTTTCGGCGGCTTCCCAGCGCTCAGACCACTCCGGGAGGTTCTCCCGTATCCAGGCGCGCCGGACGAGAATCGAGGTTCCGACGCCCGCCTCGACGATTTCTCCGAGAAGGACTTTGCCATCACGAAGTGTGATCGCATCGGCGGCTGTCTCGTTTTTAATGGAGGCAACCGCGTCGGCAGGTTGTCCCGCCACCAACAACGCGACGATTCCCAAGACGATCGACGACATGGTGACACTCCGGAGCGACGCTGCGATAAACTGAAGACGTCAGTCCCGTAATCGGCGACTTGATGCGTGCATTGTATCATAACGGGAAACCTGTTCCGCAGGTGACATTTAATCTCGATTTTTGGTTGTGGAGCAACGTCATGGCACGGATTCGCTGGGTCCCAGAATCGGAGGCCACCGGGGATGTGGCCGCAGCCTATTCCGAGTGGTTCGCCGCCAATCCCGGCAGACCCGCGATCCCCGGCATTCTCAAATGCATGAGCCTGCGCCCCGAACTCTTTCGAGGAATCGTCGAACTCTCCGACCGCATCCATTTCAGCGACGGCCATTTGACGAGGCGAATTAAGGAGATGATCGCGACATACGTTTCCGCCTTAAACCGATGCCCTTACTGAACCGGCAGCCACGCCTTTTTCTTGCAGTTGCAAGAACCCAACCCCGCGCTCCACGAAGCCCTCGCCCGGGCCGACATCGAGAATGCGCCCATCGAAGAACCCGAGCGCGCCTTGTTACGTTTCGTCAAACTCGTCACCGAAACCGCCTATCGTACCACCGACGATGATGTCCAACGGCTCCGCGACGTTGGCTGGACCGATCCGCAGATCGCCGAATGCGTGTATATCACGGCCATGTTTGCGTTCTTCAACCGGGTCGCCGACGCCTTTGGGATCGAAGACCCCAATTACTTCAAGGCCCCTCCCGCGCGGGATGGCGAACGGATCGAGCCTCCACGCCTTCCGGAACCCGGAGCATGATGTCGCTCGTTCCACTTGGAGATTCCGCGTTCCTCGCCCGGTTCGCCAGCGACGAAGAGGCCGTCCGCTGGGCCGAGGCCGTTCGTATCCGACACGACCCTTGGATTGTGGATGTGGTGGCGGCGTATTCGCAGGTGGCCGTCTTCGTTGATCCTGAGAAGTCGGATCATGAACCGATAGACGCCGCGCTCTCCCGGATCGAGCCCATCTCGATGGCAACCACAATCCGCCGAACACATCAAATTCCTGTCGTCTATGATGGCGCGGACATCGACGAGATCGCCGAACGCCTGGGATTGACCGTGGCGCAGGTCACCGTCGCACATTCGGTGCCGTTTTACCGGGTCGCGGCGATCGGCTTTTTGCCGGGGTTTCCGTACGCGGGCGTCCTGCCGGAAGCCCTTCGAGGCCTTCCTCGACGCACCTCACCTCGTCCTCGGGTTCTCTCCGGATCGGTCGCGATCGTCGGTAAACAGACCGCGATTTATCCGGCCGAAAGCCCCGGCGGCTGGCATTTGATCGGAAGGACCCCTTTGAAAATCGTGGACGTCGCGTCGGGGGCCTTTCCAATCCTGGTCGGTGATCAGCTTCAGTTCATTCCCATCGCTCCGCAGGCTTTCGAGAGTCACCGAGGGCTGTTGAAATGAATGCCGCCATCGATATCAACGCCGACCTCGGTGAGGGGTTTGCAGATGACGCGCGATTGCTCGACCTGGTCACATCGGCGAGCATCTCGTGCGGGGCGCATGCCGGTGACCGCGCGACGATCCTGGCGACGCTTCAAGCCGCGAAAACGCGCGGCGTGCCAGTGGGAGCCCACCCGGGCTACCCCGACCGCGAAGGATTTGGTCGCCACGAGTTGAATCTGCCCGCCGCTCAAATCATTTGCCTCATCATTGGACAGTTCAAGAAACTTGGCGAAATCGCGAGTGAAGTCGGTGTGGCGCTTCGTTTCGTCAAGCCTCATGGTGCCCTCTACAATCAAGCGCAGCGCGACGAAGTCGTGGCGATGTCCGTCATCAATGCGATGATCGAACTCGGGCTGCCGTTGCTCGGACAACCGGGAACCGTGCTTGAGCGTCTTGCGAAGGAGCGCGGAGTTCCCTTCATCTCCGAGGGATTTCCTGACCGCCGATACGACTCTGACGGCCGCCTGGTGCCGAGGTCGATACCCGACGCCATACTCCACGATGACGCCGAGATGGCGGCTCAGGTTGTCAGATTTGTCCAACAAGGCATCAGCACGCTTTGCGTTCATGGCGACGATCCTGACGCGGTCGCCAACGCCGAACGGGTGCGCAGAATACTCAAGAATCGTCGGGTCGAACCGCGATTCTGGGCGTGGGAGGAACCCGCATGAGCCTGGCTGTGGTCGTTCCCGGAGTCTTCAGCACGATCCAGGATCTCGGCCGCGACCGTCATCGTTCGTGGGGCGTTCCCGTCGGTGGATCGTTCGACCCCTCCTCGGCCATGCTCGCGAACGCCCTGGTGGGGAATCCCGCGGAATGCGCGGTTCTGGAGATGACCTACGTCGGCGGAGTCTATGAAGCCCAAGCCCCGATGGCGTTGGCCCTCGCCGGAGCACCCATGAAAGCGACCCTCCGGCCGAAAACCGGCCGGGATATGCTTCTTGAACCCGTCTCGGCGTTTCCTCTGAAGACCGGCGATCAGCTTGTCATCGAAGGCACTCCGCAAGGGATTCGATCCTACCTCGCGGTGCGAGGCGGCTGGAAAACCGATGTCATCCTCGGCAGCCGATCGAGCGAAATTCCGTTGAAAGCCGGAAATATCTTGCCGTGTGAACCTGGAGTGACTCCCTTCCGCAAGGCTCAAGGATTCGCGACGTCGCCAGCGGCGGGCGAGATCTTCTTGCGTATCACTGACGGCCCGGACTTTTCGCTCGTCGAGGAATCCTGGCTCAACCCCGAGCGTTTTTACAAAGTGGGCACGCTCTCCAATCGCATGGGGATCAGGTTGGAAGGCGCGCGTTGCGACGTCGAAGAACAACCCGAGAGACTTTCGACGCCCGTTGCTCCAGGATCGATTCAGATGGCGGGAGGAATTCCGCTGATCCTCGGCGCTGCCTGCGGAACCATGGGAGGATACCCGCATG
>JAYVYS010000686.1:0-8303 GCA_043784005.1 Isosphaeraceae bacterium | reverse complement strand
ACGTCCTCCGCGACGATGATCGCGCGTCGAGGGGCGGGTTGATCGAAAGCGAAGTAATACATATTGTCGGCCGGATTCGTGTCGGCGGGAATCGAAACCTTTCCCCAACCGCGCTCGCGACCGCGCTCCAGAGGAATTCGGTGGTCCTTGAGCTCGAATCGCGGCCCGGCCATCTCGATCGAGAGTTCGGAGCGTGCGCCTCCGATCTCAAAGTTGATGGGGACGACCGTCCGCCCGCTCTCGGTCCCCTCGCGAGCAAGCAGCAGCGAGAGCAACAGCTCGGCATTGTCTCCCGACTTGACGCGACGGACCCCTGTCACCCGCACCGAGAGATTTTCGGGCGCGATCTTCGGATAGGCGAGGAGGTGGAACCGAACACCTTGAGGAAATCCCAGAAACGCCTCGCGAACCGATTTCCAGCGGCCGTCATCGGGGCTCCAATCATCGCGCCTTACGTCGGAACATATCCAGATTTCGGTACGTCCAGGCTTGTTCGCCTTGATGTAATCCCTGGCGGTTTCAAGCATTCCGGGTAGATCCGACGGGGCGCTCGAACCACTTGCGGAGGGCGAATTCAGAAGGTCTTCCGGCTTCTCAATTGCTCGCAGGGCATTCGTGCCACTCTCGATCAAGACCCAGCGGGTCGAGCCGAGGGTCTTGAGGGTCTGAACAAGCTGCCGACGACCCGATTCGAGTTTTGAGCCTCCCGAGCTTGCTCCGCCTTGTTGCATACTGGGCGAGCGATCGAGCAGGATGAGTGTTGTATCGGCCTTCCCGCCACTGGTCAGCCCGAGCCAGCCGCCGGCGAGAGGGCGGCTCACCGCGAAAATCAACGCGCCGATCGCCGCCATCCGAAAGGCCATGATCAGCCATTGACGGAGCCTCGCGTATCCGCGCGACATCCGGTTGGCGGCCAGGATGAACATCATCGCCGCCCAATGCACAGTCTGATATCGGCGCTGATTGATCAGATGAATGATCAAAGGAAGCGCGATCAGTGGCAACGCCATCAAAAGGACGGGCTGGAGGAAGCTCATCGCACCCCCCGCGAATGCATCCGCCCGATGAGGAATCGCAAGAGCACTTGCTCATAATCTTCATCGAGTCCGACCCGGTGATAGTCGATGGCCGACTCGCGCATCACGTCTTTCAGGCCTTCGAAATACGTATCCATGGCTTTATGATACCGGTCGGCGATCTCGTTCGGTTCCGCGAAGATCGCCGCACCCCCTTCCATGTCCAAGAACCGCATGGGTCGACGGAAGTCGAACGCGATTTCCTTGGGGTCGAGGAGGTGGAAGACCGAGACGTCATGCTTGCGGAACCGCAGGTGTTGAAAGCAGCTCCGGAGTTGCTCGGGCTCTACGAACAGATCCGAGATGATCACGACGAGCGCCCGCTGGCGAATCGTCTCGGCAAGTTCGTGCAAGACCGGGATGAGCTGGGTCTCTCCCTGCGGCTTGATCTCATCAAGCACGTCGAAGATCGACATGAGATGCGCGGGATTGCGCTTTGGGGGGATGTTCCGCACCAGCCCTTTGGCCACACATGCAAGGCCGACGGCATCTCCTTGACGGAGCGAAAGATGGCCGAGCGCGCCCGCGATTCGCCGCGCATATTCGATTTTCGTCAACCCTCCCGAGCCAAACCCCATCGAGCCGCTGGTGTCGAGGACGAGGCAGCAACGGAGGTTGGTATCGGCCTCGAATTCCTTGACGAAGTATTTATCCGACCGACCGAATGCCCGCCAGTCGAGCCTTCTCAGGTCGTCACCCGGCACGTACTTTCTGTACTCCGAAAACTCGACGCTGGAGCCTCTGTGCGGACTCGGATGGCGTCCCGAAACGTTCCCCTGCATGGGCCGACGCGCGAACAGCGGCACATTGGCAAGCCGGGAAAGCACGCCCGCGTCCAGGAACGTCCGAGGTTTGCGGTCCGGAAACATAAGGGGGTCTGGCTTTCCGAGAGTTCCAGGGAAGGGCCAGCTCCGCCGGCCGTTCGTGAATCATCGCGAGGCCGGCGAAATTGCCGTCGAAAAAGCCCTACCGTTGCGTGTTCGACTCCTCAAGGAGCCGCTTCACGATCTTCTTGGCGTCGATCCCCTCGGCCTGGGCGGCAAAGGTGGTGATCACGCGGTGGGTCAGCACGGGCACGGCGACTTCCTGTACATCTTCCAGACGGACCATGTAACTCCCCAGAAGCGCGGCGCGCGCCTTCGCTCCGAGGATCAGGTATTGGACCGCGCGAGGGCCGGCACCCCACGAAACGAGCGGCTTCAACCAGGCGGGCGCTGTCGGGTCGGTTGGTCGGGTCCGTCGAACCAGACGCGCGGCGTACGAATAGATGTGGTCGGGAACCGGAACGCGGCGGACAAGTTGCTGGAAAAGGATGACCTCTTCGGGCGTGAGCAGATGATTGAGCGAGGGAAGCGCCTCACCGGTCGTCGTCCTGGCGATCAGGATTTCCTCGGCTTCCGACGGGTAATCGAGCTCGATCAGGAACATGAATCGGTCGAGTTGGGCTTCGGGAAGGGGATATGTCCCTTCCTGTTCGACCGGATTCTGCGTGGCGAGCACCAGGAACGGCGGTTCGAGATGGAAGGTTTTTCCGACCACGGTGACGTTCTGTTCTTGCATCGCCTCAAGCATCGCCGCCTGAGTCTTCGGTGGGGCGCGGTTGATCTCGTCGGCGAGGACGATGTTGGCGAAGACAGGACCATGGACGAAGTGAAATTCACGCCTGCCCTCGGCATTGTCCTGAAGGATATCGGTACCGGTGATATCCATCGGCATGAGGTCGGGCGTGAACTGGATGCGGCTGAACTTCAGCGTCATCGTCTCGGCGACTTTGCTGACCAGAAGCGTTTTGGCCAGACCGGGCACCCCCATCAGGAGCGCATGGCCACGCGCGAAGAGGCAGATCGAAAGTCGTTCGATGACATCTTTCTGACCCACGATCGCCTTGGAAAGCTCGGCCCTGAGCCGGGAATAAACCTCGCGAAGTCGGTCGATGGCCTCGACGTCATTATCGGCGAGCGATTCTTCCGCGAGGGGGGAAACCGATTGCGTCATTCCATCGCTCCAAGGTGGCCGAACGGCGGGCAAGCGTATGGCGAGAGTCCCGAGGAGATCCGGGACTTTTGTAAGGCGTCTCCAACTCTAATTGATTAAGAATTCAGTTTCTACAGGTTTCTTCCCATTTTGATGCTCCCGACCCTCGATTCGGTTCCCACCCCTTGACTCACTTCCCTACATTAATGCGAATCGGGCGCGAACCCGCGACCGGTCCAACGTGACCACAATCGACGTGGCTCAACGCGGTCACCTCATCCCCGCTCATGTACACGTCGCGGTGTGCTTCTTCCCTTTGAATCCTTTGAGATCCGGTTCGGAGTGGACGATGACCACATGGTTGGACCAGAATCCGTTCCTCTCGGGCGGCTTGACGCTGATGTTGATCGGCGCTGTGATGGCGCTGCTGCGGAAGCTCCCCGGCGCGATCTGGAGCTTTCTCGTTCGCAGGTTTTCCATTTCGGTTGAAATTCCCGACCGCGACCCGGCGTTCCGCTGGGTGCAATCCTGGCTTGCCGATCAGCGCTCCGCGCGGCGGGCTCGTAACCTCAGCCTCACCACGACATGGGTCAGCGATGATCCCGACCCGAATGTCGAGTCTGATCCCTCCTATAGCTACAGTTCCGGAAAACTCTCCCAGGCCCGCTTCGTCCTCTCTCCCGCACCCGGGACGCACGTGATCTTTTATCGTGGGCATTTGATCGTCTTGCAAAGAGCGCGCAGGGACCTGGAAAACGGCGGTGCCCTGGCCTTTCAGGAAACGCTCACGCTCCAGATTCTTCGAGGAAACCGCCGATTGATCGACGAACTGCTCAAAGAGGCGCATCAATCGGCGATGCCCAACGTCCCCGGCGTCAATATCCTCACCACGACTCGCCACGGCTCGTGGGTGGTCAGTTCCTGGCGTCCGCGCCGGCCGCTCGCCTCGATCGTGCTGCCCGATACGATGCTCGACGACCTACTCGACGACATGCGATCGTTTCTGAACACAGGGCCATGGTACACGGCCCGAGGAGTCCCGCATCGTCGCGGCTACCTGCTTCATGGTCCTCCCGGCAACGGCAAGACAACCCTCGTGGCCGCGGCGGCGGGCGAGGTCGGTCTTTCGGTCGCGGTCTTGAGCCTTAACAACAAGATCATGACCGATGACAGTCTCAGAGAACTTGTCGACAGCCTGCCGAAAGGAACCGTGCTTTTGATCGAAGACATCGACTGCGCCTTCCGCACCAAGCGCGAAGCGGCCGAGGAGACCGGAGTGACCCTGAGCGGCCTACTCAACGCTCTGGACGGAGTGAGTTCACGCGAAGGGCGGGTGCTCTTCATGACGACCAACCACCCAGAGCGACTCGATCCCGCCCTCGTGCGGCCCGGCCGCGTCGATCGCAGCTTCCATCTGGGACATACGACCCCCGACCAAGCCCGTCGACTCTTCTCCTGGTTTTATACCGGAGGTGAACCCAACTCCGAGATCGACGCGCTCGCGAAAGAGTTCGGAGATCGCATCCCGACCGGTCAGGTATGCATGGCGGCCATCCAGGAGCATCTCTTGCGGCACCGAACCGATCCCGAAGCGGCGATCCGTGAAATGGAGGTTCGCTTCAATGGATCGTTGGAGGGTCACGAAGAGTTCGTGACGGCCTGGGCGTCGAGTGACCCGGATGGGAGAGATTGAGTGGACGAGAAAAAAAAGGGAGAAGCCGAAAAATCGGCCTCTCCCTTCATCCATTGGGCGCTACTGGACTCGAACCAGTGACCCCTACCGTGTGAGGATAGTGCTCTAACCAGCTGAGCTAAGCGCCCGGGGTCGAACTCATTACTCTCTAATGAAGCAAAGTAACGACTCAACGACGACAGTTCAATACGACTCTGGAAGGGTGCGACAACGGATTCTGATACGTCGCTTGGTCAACTGTTACAAAACGACCACCCGATCGACGCGGGTCTACCGCCCCTACTTATGAAGATCGCCCGATCGGCGTCGCGCTCTTTTACGATACTATCGTAAGAGAATGCCTCCGCGTTCACCACGGTTGCACCGCCAAGTCTGGCCGCATCGTAATTGCGAACAAAACGCAACGTGTAGGTCGTACCCGAGAGTGACCTGATCCTTCTCGCGAGCGTCGTTCTTCCAAACGTGCCCGCCGCTCTTTGACAAACCGACCATCAGCGCCGAATGAACCCATTCCCGGCGCGAGCCTGCGGCATCCCCCTTCTTCCAAAACGAACCGGACGACCGTCGCGAAGGAACCCAAGGGTATCTGGGCAGCCCGTCGGGTGGGCATCGCTCACCACGCAACTGACTTGCTGGCATACTCTTAGGATGGCGGGCCATGCCCACCCTACAACGGAGAACCCGCTGCGACCGCCGCGAGGGCGACGTTCTCCGGTTGAAGCTAGTGTCGCGCCAAACGAACCCATTTCTCCTTGATGGAACCAAAGTCATCGCGAACGCGGCGTCCCAAAGTGAAGGCGGCCCCGCGCCAAACGAACCCATTTCTCCTTGATGGGACCAAAGCCCTCACGAATCTGTTCCCCGGAACGAAGCCGATTCTTCTCTTTTGTTCACTTGGCACGTTCGTGGAATCCGCTCCGCAATCGGTCGACGCGCCCGATCGTTGGGATCATCATTTGAGGCTCGAAAGATATTCCACAAGGTCGCGAATCTCGGCTTTGCTCAATTGCTGAACGAGGTCGGATGGCATCGCGGAGGCACCCGCCTTCCGTTCCTCGATCTTGGCCTTGGGGATCGAGACCAGCTTTCCCTCGATAGTCATCAGACGAAGCACGTCGGCGGATTCGTCTTTCACGATACCACTCACGACCTGGCCATCGTCGGTCGCGACAAGCAGGGTTTCAAAGCCCTTGGCGATCTGCTTGTTCGGTGCGACGATCGCTTCCAGTAAGTAGCGGCGATCTTGTTTCTTGCCGATCCCCGTCAATTCGGGACCGACCTCACCGCCGGTCCCTCGAACCTTGTGGCAGCGAACGCAGGAGACTTCGACCTTCTCTTTAAGGATCTTCGCGCCTCGCGAGGCGTCGCCGCCCACCAAAGCCTCGCGGAAGAAGGCGACCGGGTCATCCTTGGGCCGAGCGGCTTCGTGTTGACTCAAGAGGTTCTGGATCGTCTCGGCTTTCCGCTGTCGTGCCGCGTCGAGGAGGTCGAGTTCGACCTCCGGCGCGACCTTGCCGGCTTTAAGCTGGTCGAGCCAGTGAATCAGGATCTGATCCACAGCGCTCCCCGCCACCTCTCCCAGGGTCGCGAACGCGCCTTGCTTCTCTCGCAAAGGCCCGCTTTCCAGAACCTGGGAAAGAATCGGCAGCGCGTCGTCGGGACGCAGCTTCGCGAGCAGTCGCTGAGCCTCGACGCGCAAGCTCGTGTTGGGATCGTGGACCGCTTTCATGACGGCCTCGCCCAGCAGGGGATCGCCAAGCCGGTCGAGCGCCTTGAGTGCGGCGGTCCGCGTGGTGCTCCCCGAGGATTCATCCAAAACAATTCTCGAGAGCGCGGGCCCGACGGTTTTCAACGGCAACGGGCCGACGGCACGAATCGCGGCGAGTTGAACCGTCAGGGAAGCGTCTTTCACGAGTTGGTCGAAGATGCGAGCGAACGCGGCGACGGCGGCCTCGGCGGGATGCTTGGCCACCGGCCGCCAGAGCCCCGTGACCCGGTCGCGTCCCGCGCCGACCGCCCAATCCCCGAGGATTTGGAGGGCCTCGACACGAATTGTCCGCGGCACTTCCGAACGGCCCGCGAGCGTCACAAGTGCCTTGGGATCGGCCGCGTTCCCCGCGCGAGGAATCGCGTTGATGACACGGCGTAACGTGGGCTCGTCGAGGCCCGAACGGTCCGCTATCGCGGCCAGAGCGGGCATCGCCGCGGGAATGGGAACGTCATAGATCGCCCGCGCGGCTTCGGTCACGATCGACGAATCAGCATCGTTTAGAAACATTGATATCTCGGCGCTTTCATCGCGCCTCAGGGTCAGCAAGATCCCCCGGCGGACGGCAGGCGAGGGGTCCACGGTCGCCGCGAGTCGTTTACCGTTGTCCTTGATCCCGGTCAGACCCATCACCGCGGCGTGGCGCAGGAACGGGTCCTTGTCGTCGTTGGATCGGAGCAAGTTGATCAGAGAATCGAACGCCCGGGCGTCGCCGATTTTTCCGAGTGCGATCGCGGCGAGCGATCGTACTCGCATGTTCGGATCTTTATTCACCAAATCCATCAAGTTAATTGCCGCATGAGAATATCTGGAATCTCCCAAGGTCTTCGCGGCCTGGGCTCGCACTTGCTCATCAGCATCGTCGAGAAGCTTGACGAGAGGATGTAATGACGTTTCAACGGTGTTCGGCCATCGTCTTGCGATCTGTCCCAGCGCCCAGATGCCATGCAGCCGGCGTAACGTGTCTCGACCCGCGATCTCGGGATGAGCGGCCGTGCGTTCGACGCCTTCGATCACCTTTCTCAGTGGGCTGATCGCCTTCTCACCCAGATCCGTCAGGGCGAATTGAGCTTCCTGCCGCACTCGCTGATCGGCGTGAGCGAGTAGCTGCGTCAACTCTTCGATCGGTCGCTTGTCAAACCCCTCGGCGATCAGCTTTTTGACTTCTCCGGCCGCCTTGCCATCGACGGACGGGTCGCTGAGCTTGTAAATCCGCCCCTTGCCGGTGAGGTTCCAGCCTTCGACCCAATCGCTGACATAGAGGGCCCCGTCGGGTCCGAAATCGACGTCGGTGGCGAGCACTCCCCAGAGAAACTGCTCCGATTCTCCCAGTTCAAACGCCGCTCCATGAGGACGGACCGTGAAGCTCCGAAGTCCACTCGTACCGCTCGATCCCCGGAAATCGGCTAGGAAGAAATGCTTGTCATACTTCTTCGGCAGGAGTGTCACACCGGGGTTATAGGTCAAACCCGATGGTCCGTCGGAAAGGTTCACCAAAGGTGGGACGATATACGCGGCCTGGCCCTTCCACTGCGGATACCAAAGCTTCTCGGCATTCCAAGGGCCGCGACTCACGGGCGACTCAAGATACTGAAATCCCATCCGCCAGCCGCTATCGCCGCCTTCGATCAGATAAACAAGCCGGGCCTTGTCTCCGCTGTCAGAGTTGTTGTCGACGGTGAAAAGATTGCCATATTCGTCGAATGCGAGTTCTTGTGGATTCCGCAAGCCCGTCGCGTAGATCTCCAGATTCGAGCCGTCGGGTTCGCAGCGCAGGATTGAACCGCTGTCG
>JAYVYS010000685.1:0-3214 GCA_043784005.1 Isosphaeraceae bacterium | reverse complement strand
CTCTCCAAAGGAACCCGCCAGGAGTGCCTCACCACCGTCGGCAAGTGGGTGAAGATCGAGCAAATTTTCAACACCGAGGCTGAAGCCACGGTCCTGATGCTCGAATTCAAGATCAGCGGGGCCGATGTTGGTGAGATGTGGGTCGACGACGTGAGCCTCGAACCGGTCTGCCCTTCACGGCCGGACCGACCCTGAAAACGGGGTCAGACCCTGAAAACGGAGTCAGGAACCGTTTATCATCCCATCAAGGGTAGTAAAACGGGGTCAAGAACCGTTTATTATCCCATCAATGGTCGAATATGGTTCCTGACCCCGTTTTACTCTGGGATGCCGGGAACGGCCGGGGCAATGGGACCTGAACGCTTGATGCGAGCTATCTTCTCGACATGGGTTGTAAACGGTGTCAGCAACCATTTTCCGATGGGTTAAGAGGTGCAAACGGTTCCTGACACCATTTCCCATTCCGCGCGTGATCCCGGTTACCGAATGACGTTTTTATCCTTCCGATTGGCGACGACGAACGCCAATATTGAGAAGAACGCCACGCCTAGCCAGGCGCGATCGAATGCTGTCCCCCGGGTCTGGGGGAACGCCATGCCCGTCGCGATCCCGACCATGAGCGTTGTGATTCCAATCGAGAGGAGCCAGACCCATCGGGCTCCCGGATACTGCTCTCGGAGCCTCTCACCGGCGACCCCACGTAACAGGAAGCCGCCGTAAGTGCCAATGAGAAAAATCGCGAAAATACGGCCCCAGAGATGAGTCATTCCCAGATAGACGGATAGGCATACGATCAGGCCCCCGACGAGCAGAGCGGGCCAGGAGTCCAAGAATTCGGTAACGGAATCGGGGTCAAGTCGAAACGACCTCACTATGCTTTCTCCATCTTCATGTCGTGCCGTTCCTAGGAACTGGCCTCGACATCGCCGGGATGGTAGAGTGCCAAGGTATCGGACAGCCGAGCTAGCGTAAAAGCCCGCGTCGACCTTTTCACCTTGGATTCGCCATTTCCCCGGAGCCTCTCCTGCCATGCCAACCGCCAAAGACATGATCCGCAGCAGCGCCGAGACGGGCAGCATGATCATGAACGCCTACCTCGAAGACCTTCCCGAAGAGGCGTTGTTCGAGTCGCTGGGGCCGGGGATGAACCCGATCGCCTGGCAAGTTGGACACTTGATCTCGACCGAGAAGGATTGGGTCGAGAAGATCAAGCCGGGCTCGTGCCCCGCGCTTCCGGAAGGCTTCGTCGCGGCGCACTCGAAAGAGACGGCCGCCCCCAATCCCTTCAAAAAGGTCGCCACCAAGGCCGAGTACCTCGCCGCCTGGAGCGCCCAGCGCGCCGCGACGCTCACCGTGCTCGACACGATGTCTGATAGCGACCTCGACGCCCCCAGCGGCATCGACTTCGCCCCCACATTCGCCACCATGCTCAATATGACGGGTATCCATCCCCTCATGCACGCCGGGCAGATTGTGGCCGTGCGACGCAAACACGGGTTGGCCGTGAAGATTTGAGGTTTTGACCGCCTGGGTGTGTCGAATCTTCGAGACCCACCACGCTTTGGTAGATGGTGGGCCTCGAAGACTCGACACACCCTACGAATTTTCAGAGGATCGCTTAACCATCAACCCTTGAGCCAGGCGCGGGGCTTCTTTAGAATGGGACGTCGCGCGAATGTTGAATTGAGCGGGGATGACCGTCCCGCGTCACGCGGAGGTGCGCCTTGAGCCCAAGCCAACAGACGGATGTCGAGACCGACCACGAAATCCCACTCGACCCCGAGCGCGCGGCCAAGCGCGATCGCTTGCTGGAAACCCTCCGAGGCTACGGGCGCGTGGCTGTCGCTTATTCCGGAGGCGTCGATAGCGCGGTCGTCGCGCAGGCCGCTTTTCTTGCGCTGGGTGATGCGGTCGTGGCCGTCACGGCGGTTTCCGACAGCTTGGCGGAAGGGGAACTTGAAGAGGCGGAGGCCCTTGCTCGCAAGATCGGAATCGTTCACCGGGTGATCCGCACCGAGGAATTCGCCGACCCCAATTATTTGAAGAACAACACCGACCGTTGCTATTTCTGCAAGAGCGAGCTTTACGGCAGGCTCTCGGGAATGCTCGGAACCCTTGGTGTGGATGTGATCGCCTCGGGAGCGAACACCGACGACGCTGGCGATCACCGTCCCGGAATGCGCGCCGCGGGCGAAAACGGTGTGCGACATCCGTTGCAAGAATGCGGCCTGAGCAAAAACGACGTCCGCGCCCTGGCCAAAAGCTGGGGCCTGCCCACTTGGGACAAGCCGGCGACCCCATGTCTCTCCAGCAGAATCGCCTACGGCGAAGTCGTCACGCCCGAGCGAACGCGGATGGTCGACCTCGCCGAACAATGGCTCCGCAAAGAGCTTGGGCTAAGGGTCTTGCGGGTTCGGTATCATAAAGGAGAGATGGCAAGGGTCGAGGTTCCCCTTGATGACTTGCCCAGGCTGGTCGAGCCTTCCATCCGAGCGGGGATGATTCGGGCCTTTCGAGACCTAGGGTTCAAGTACGTGACCCTGGACCTTGAAGGGTTCCGTTCGGGGAGCCTCAACGCGCTGATCCCCTTGGAAAGCCTTCAGCGAACCGGGGGGCGGTAGTCTGTCTTTTTTCGTGTAGGAGTCGAGATTCGAGAACCCGAGAGTTGGGGCGCTTCTCGAATCTCGTCTCGCGAATTTCGCATGTCGAGTCACAAGACTCTGATCATCCAAGTATTAAAAAGCCAGTAGCCACACGCTTCCCTCTTTCTCCCAAGAGATCTGAGAGGCTTGCCACGCATGCCCCGCGCGACTTGCCGTTGCGGCCAGAAGCTGAGCATCCCGGTCAACGGGCCTGAGCGCGTGATTTGCCCGAAGTGCCAGGCGCGAGTCCGCGTGCGTAAAGATTCGCCCGATGCCCCGGCGATCGCCGGGGCAGGGGGATTCATTCGGTTCGAATGCCCGTGCGGGCGGCGTTTGAAGGTACGCGCGGCGCCTGGGGCCGATCTTCCGCAGGCAGGCAAGTGCCCCGACTGCGGACGTATCGTGACGGTCCCTTCCCATTCCACGGCCACAACGGGTCCATCGGCGGTCGCTGGGATGCTCGCCGATTCCGAGGCGCGCACCGAGGAAATGGACGACAACGACCGCGCCGCTCTTGACCGCTGGACACAAGATCAAGACGCACGGCACCGCCCCTCGGCCGCGCGCGTTTC
>JAYVYS010000684.1:0-10647 GCA_043784005.1 Isosphaeraceae bacterium | reverse complement strand
CCCGTTCGGGGAGTCTAGGGGGGATGATCTCGACTGTCAATCTCAACGAGATGCCGAACAGGCGGGTTGCGGATTCGGACGCTCGAACCCCAGTCCGATGGCACCATCACGTGAGGCGGTCAACCAGGGTCCCCCCCGGAACCAGGCTCCCCGCCTCACGTGAATGGATCGTCCGACCGTCGCGGTTCTCTGAATCACCGCGTTCAGGTCATCATTTCTTCTTTGGGGGAATCAATGGGTCGGCATCGATTAGCGCGATCAAGGTCTCCGATGGCGTGATGTTGGGAAGATTCTTGCGGCCAAGATCTTTCTGAAGCGCCGCGGTGTCGTTCACTTCAAGATCCTTGGTCCAGATCTTCTTATTCCCGGCGAAGTCCGTGAACGTCATGGTAAACGTCGTGTAGGTCTTTGCCGACGTCTTGTCGACCCACAGATCTGAGAAGAAGTGTTTGTCGCCCAGCGCGAAGTTCTTCCGGAAGAATCGCTCGCCAAAACTGTCGTCGGTGATCTGACCTTCGAGCGTCCAGGTCGCATTGTTGTCGAAGTCGGCCCGATTGATCACCCAGGGGACGACCTTGGCGGGAACGAAGTCCGGGGCGATGTCGTCTCCGTAAACGAGAAGCGTGCGTGTGTAGTCCGTTCCGTTGATCGTGACCGTCCGCGTCAGCAAATTCCACCCTTGAACGATCGGTGAAGCTTGCGGGGTCTTTCCCTTACTTTCGTCGACGGTAATGAACTTGCCGAGGTTGCTCGGATCGTCATACTTAAAGGAGAGGAAATATCCTTTCACCTTAGAGTAGTCGTTTCCGTTTGCGTCGACAAGATTTTGATTGAACTGCGTGTATTTTTTGCTCACCAACGTCACGTCGGGAAGATACGACGACGCCGTACCGACCAGTCCGTTCACATACGGAACCGTGTGAGCATCCTTCGGAGCGACCACTCCACCGATGGCAAGGCCATAGGCGGAATAAAGCGCGCTATTGGTTTGACCGATCAGGGCGGTCGGCACGTAAGACGGCGGCGGGTTCTTCGGGTCCGCTGTGGAGAACGGCACGAAGTCCGAGGCCTGTTCGTTGTAATAGACCTGAGCCCCGTTGATCTTCACGGTCGCGAGCTTGATCACGTCGGGGTTGAAGAAGGTGGTGAGGTCTCGTTCTTTGGGGTTGTAGTTGGTCTGGAGAAAAATGTCGTACTGGGTCGGCGGCGGCGTCGTTCCGGTCGAGGTCCAGTGAATGAAGTTAATCGGGACGGCATTTCCCTTGATGTCACTCCCGTCATTGATGTTGACAACACGGTCATCGGTTCGCGCTGTCGAGATGTAAATCGCCTTGACGTCGGAGAACGTGCCGCCCTGAACTGTATTTAAGCCGTTGACAGGCACGTTAATCCCGATACTGAAGCCCAAGGCTGAGACGTCATTGTAAACAGCGTTCCGAGTCACGTCATTGCGAGCGAAGCCAGTGCCACCACCATTCCCAAGAAGTCTGACGTGATCAAACGTGATGTTGTTGGAGTAGGGGGTGAAGACGCCCGTACCGCCGGTCGAGTAGGCGGTGAAATGAGACAGGACGTCGCGCCTGGGGTCGGTGTCGGACACATTCAAGAGGTTGAACCACGACTCGAAGCCGTCACTCACACCGTAAGCGGTATTCCCGACAAACGACTTTAGTGGGACGTCACCCACGGGAACCACACCGTTTTTGTAGCCTTTGGCCCAGGGTGCGTCGCCGAGGTCGGAAGCGTTGATGGTGGTCGTCACGCCCTTCTGGACAAGGCCGACCGGGAAGAAGACGAAACCGGAATGTCGAGCGCCGGTGGCGATATTGTTCACGACGTCGACGTTCCCGCCCTGGAACCAGAAGCCGTCGCCTTCGTGGCCGAAGTCCTGAAATTGTTGACGCGATTCGATTCCATCGCCCGACCCTTGTTCGTGGATCGCGATGTTACCGACGAACGACCCGACCTCGTCCCCCGCTTCGGTGGCGAATCCGGCACCCACCGCGTTAAAGACGATGTTATTCGTGATGTCGACATCGCTGCTGTGATTGACGATGCCCCACCCGGGGCTATCAACCACCGCGCTGTCGTTGATCGTGTCGGCCATGAACGGCCCCTTCATCCCCATCGCGATCATGTCTACGGGCGAGGCATGGTGGAAGTGAACCGCGTAACGCGCCCGCTGGTCCTGTCCCGAGCGGGCGATCACAAGGACCGGATTCCCTTTCGCATCGAGAACCGGATTGCCATTGGCGTCGAGCGCCGGAACCATGACGCGATAGCCGTTACTCTTGAGCGCGGGGTTTTTGGTGTCGAGAACGTCGTCGGTCACCGCGCCCGGGATCAGGTTGCCGTTGGTGTCATAGTCCTGGACAGGGTTGGCGTCGTCGAGGGGACTCCGCTTATCGGTGCGTCCCAGCCCATAGAATCCCGCGGCATCGACCTGCACATCAAGGGTGTGCATGAACATAATGTGGCCGCGTTTGGCGACATTCAAAACGTTTTCGGACTGGAAATTCGCGTTTCGCGTCACGTCGCCGATATAGACCCGCGCGCCGGTCGGAGCGGTGTGATTGTAGATCAACCCAGTAAAGTTCGGGTTCGTCGGGTCGCTCAGCGTGATCGTGTTTGCATTGATGGCCGCGATCGCGACTTGCTCGTCCTGGTTGGTGTTATGGCCGTTATCAGCCGTGTTGCCGGTGACGATCAGCCGGTCGCCCACGCTCCAGTCGGACGGGATGCTCTCAAGTGTGATCGTGGTGACAGGTTTATTCTTGTTCGCAGCCGGCCCGACAAGCGTGCCCCCTTCCGTGGTCGTGGGTGCAAGGGTCGCATCGCTCGTCACGGTGCGGCCGAAGATCCGCACTGTGTTCATCGCGATCAAACCGCGACCGAGTTGGTAAGGGTCCGGGTTGTTGTGGTCGGGCTTCGTCAGGTCGGTATTCGCGACCGCCCCGTTGTCCGCGAAGACGACCACCGCCTTCACCCCTGCCGGGATGCGAGCCTGATCGGACGTCCCCATATTGAAGACGCCGCCGGACATCGAATCATCGTTATTGTAAAAGGGCGTGCCGTCCTTGTTCATCGTGTTCATGGGTGAGACGATGAGCGTGTCGACCAGAAGGCGGCGCAACGCGGGGTGGGTCGCGTCGGCAGTTGAGGTGTCGAAACTGAGTGTGCCGTCGACCCGGAGCATGTGAACGGCTCGACGGGCGGCAATCCCGCTCGCGTCGGTCGTGATGGCCTCATCGTTTGTGATCGTGACCTCGGTCTTGTCACTAATCAAGACATTGTCGCCATCGAGAGGGACATGCTTGTCCTTCCAAGTGGCCACATCGTCCCATTTTCCACTCTGGATCGAGATGGCCTGGAACGAGCTATCGGGGACAAGGTTCAGGACGCGCTGGTTCTCGATCCGCATGAGATCCATCGCGCCATCGAGTAGAACGCGCCCTTCAAGAGCTTCAAGGCGCTGACCCACCCAATGACGCCCATCGCGTGACCGTGAACGGTCCGCGAGACGCGCACGAATACGTCGTGAGAGAGGATTCATCATCTGTTGCCAACTCTTAGAAGGTGCGGGGGGAACGATGGGTTTTCTGAAATACGTGACAGGGTCTAGGTGTGACAATAAAACTTATATTTAACAAACCCCAACGGCTTAAACAAAGACGCGATCCACCCATGCATGTACATCGTGTTTACAAGAACTGTGCACGTAAGATGAAAAATCCTGCCGCGAGCGTTTTCAGGATCGATCGTCCTATGGAGATTTCGGGACGTTTAGGCGGACGACGGCGCGGCCTCCAGAGAGGATGGTGACTCGCTCCGAGAAGTCGGCGTGGCCGGCCCTCGCGCCCACCATTTCGACCTCATACTCTCCAGGAAAGAGGGTCAATGATCGTCGCTCGGTGGCCGGAATCACGATCCGTCCCGCCTGGCGTACCACCACTTGGGTCCGCGCGTACGAAGACTGGACGAGAAGTTCGCCCGTAGGTACATTCCGTCGATCGACGAAGATCGCAAGCGCGGTGAAGCCCAGGATGAGGAATGCGACTCGCATCACAAGTCGTGATGTCGGCGGGCGCAGGGTGCTGTTGAGAGAAGAATCTCGATCCACGAGTGGACTTCCGATCCCAAAGGATGAGGTGATCGACGGATCGTATCCACCGCGGCATGAGAAAACCTTGACGGGCCTTTCTGGAAAGACCCGCCTTCGGGATTCATTGTCTTCGCTTACTTCTGCAAATGAGCTTCGAGGAACCAGAGCCGTTTGTCGAGGGTCCGGGAGATTTCGGTATAAAGGTCGGCTGTGCTCTGGTCGTCGAGTTCGTTGGATTCTTCGATTGCAGCGCGGGCGTGGGCGGCGCAGATCGCGAACCGCTCTACCAAGGCGGAGACATGGTCCGTGCCGGTGGTCGCGTCGGTGGGATACTCTGGCAGGGTCGAGTGTTCCGCCGCCATCCTCGTCGTTCCCAGGGCATAACCTCCGAGCGAGGTGACGCGTTCGGCGATCTCGTCCACGAACTCGAAGAGTTCTCCGGCGATCTCGTCAAAGAGCAGGTGAAGTTGATAAAAGTCCTTGCCCTTCACGTTCCAATGGGCTTGTTTCGTCTGGCTCGCGAGGTCGAACATCGACGCGAGACTCTTATTTAAAAGCTCGATCACCGGGCCACGCTTCTCGGCCGGAATGTCAATGCTGGTGCGGAATTGCCGAGTTTCAACGATTGCGGGCTTTGCCATTTCCGTTTCCTTCTCATTTCTTTATCACGACGGTCCCATGGGCGACTTGGGTAAAGTAGCCATCGCGGATAAAAAGGTATCGACAGCCCTCGACAGGCAAACGGCGGGCCAAAGGTAAGCCTGTACGCGATCAGCTTATTCACTCAATGACGAGGGGTCAACGCGATCATTCCATGCATCGACCAAACGCCGAACGCACTCCGAATCGGTGCGACCTTCGCTTTCGGCTGCCGAACCCGCATGAATCTCGTAGAGACCCGCGGATCGCATTTGTGTGAGGTCCACAAGCATAAGGTTCCCTCCCGCCATGATTGAAATTTGGCCCGCGGCGTGACGCAAGAGCTTTGCAAGCAGCGCCACACCCTCGCGAGCGGTGGTGGCTTGACCGGACGTCAAGACACGATCGATTTTAAGATCGATCAAAGAATCGAGAGCCGCGTAAGGGTCGGGTGTCAGATCAAAGGCCTTGTGAAACGTGACGATCATCGGCCTCGCATGAGCCACCAAGGTGGCGGTTTGTCGCGGATCGATCGAATGATCGGATTTGAGCACTCCCAGAACAACGCCGTGAGCCTTGAGGTGCTTTGCCTTGTCGATCGCAATGACCATCCGCTCCAAGTCGGCGGAATCGTAGACGAAATCGCCGGCTCTCGGCCGAATCAACACATGATAGGGAATCTCGACCGCTCGACTTGCGATTTCGACCTCGGCCCATGAGGGCGTGAGACCGCCAACAGCGCGGTTCGCGCAGATTTCCAGGCTCTGCGCTCCGCCTCGCCATGCGGCGATCGCACCTTCGGCCGATTCCACGCAGATCTCGACACACTTCGCCAAGTCTTTTTCGCTCCAGACGCCTTCCAGTTTGAATTGAGTGTGACGTGAGAAACCGCCGCGACGTTCTCAACGACGCCGTCACTGGTAAGCTACTCCAGCAGCACCACCCCCTAGAATAATAATAATGAATAGTGCAATCACACACAGAGTTGGTGCGATTGAGACCCAAGCCAGGACGGACAGTACACCTTGCGAGCGACTTCCTTTCGACTTGGCGAAGCGATGGGCGAGGTAGAATAAGGTCGACAAGGCTGGTAATACATCGAAGACTGACAAGTATTTGAGCCCAAACCCGTCCTGCTGATTCATTAACTCATACAAGTCCGGATTCCCATAGAGGTTGATGAGCGCGGCTGCGTTGGCTGCGAAAACCGGCAGGACAATGAAAGCGATTACAAAGATTCTAACGCAGGTTTTTAACACACATGACCTCTCAAGTTTACTTATTTGGTTGGTTGGTCCCAAGTCGCTCGGGATTTGACGGTGTCACAGGTCGTACTCACACCTTGCCCTGAAAGTCTTTGCCGTACGGCACGGGTTCGGAGTATCGAACCGCGTGGCACCCAGTCGTGGACACGATTTTTCTCAAGAGATGATTTCGCATATCCTCAAACTCGCGATCCAAATTGATGCTCAAGGGGCGGGCGCTGCGGAACCGGCAATCTGTCGAGCTAGGTCGATCAGTTCGACGTTCTCGAGATTCGCGACAATCGCCACGGCGAATGCGCGGTCGGGAAGCATGTAAAGGAGCGCGGTGACGCCGTGCATTCGTCCTGCGTGCCAGACCTCATCTCTCCCCGAGTGGCGGGTGAGGCTCCAACCGAGACCATATTCGACCTCGCGTCCGTCGCGGGTTTTCTGCTTCGTGAACATCGCCTCGCGACTCGAACGATTCAACAGGACGTCCGATTCGATCGCCAGGGCGAACCGCGCGAGATCCTCAACGGTACCGCAAAAACCAGCTCCGGGGATCTTGTTGGTCGGGTCGATTGGTCGCACGTTCACAATTGCCCCATCGCGTGACTCGATGTAACCGCGCGCGCGAAACGGAATGAGGGTCACAAGATCATCGACCCGCGGGCTGAACATCTTCGCGGGCCCGAAAATTTCGGCCTTGATTTGCTCAACAAACGGCTTGCCCGACGCCACTTCGACGGCGGCTCCTAGAAGGTTATAGCCATAGGTGCTGTAAACATGCTGGGTTCCGGGCTCACAGACAAGCGGGTCATCTTCGAAGATGGCGAGCGCATCGAGAACCTTGTCGTAGTGGCGGACACTCTCGCGCTCGTCTCCCTGGTAATGACGAACGCCGCCGAGATGGCCGAGAAGTTGCCTCGCTGTGATCGGCCAGGGTTTTTCGGGAAAGCTCTTCACATACTTCTGGATCGGCGCATCGAGATCGAGCTTGCCGCGCTCGACGAGCCGGAGCGCGGCGGTGGCGGTGATCGGCTTGGAGATCGACGCCCAGCGATAGATCGTCTCCGCGCGTGCCGGCACATGGCTCTCGATATCCGCCAGACCGAAACCCGACGACCAGCGTACGGAGCCGCGATACGCTACCGCGATCGAGAGTCCGGGGATCTTTTGCCGGGTCATCTCGGCGGTAATCGCGCGGTTCGCGGTGAGAACCCAGATCGGAAACGGCGCGGCCTTCCACAGCGAGGGCCCCAATACCACGAGCGTGATCGCTAGGAGTAACAGGACAAATCGTCGGGTTCTGACCCGGTAATCCAGCACGGTGCGAACCTGTCGCATCGGTCTCTATGGTTCGAATAGGAGGCGGCTGAATCGACCCGTCGTCAAACCAACGGACCGAAGAGACCATAATGCGGATGCCACCAGCCGAATGTAGCATCCGGGCCGGCGGTTGGGTAGAACGTCGTTCAACCGATAGTCACCCGGCTTCTTCGCCTCGGCTTGAAATCGAAGGGAGCTTCCACCGTGTCCGGATGTCAATCCTCCGCCTATCCCGCCCTTCTGTTTTTACTGTTCGGCTTTGTGAACCCGACGATCTCGGCACGAGGACAAGCGGACGCTGTGAAAGCGCCCGAAGATATCCGCGAGTTGAAACTGCGAGACTGGCTCCCTCGTACCATGATCGCGACAAAATCAACATTAGTCGCGAAGGCCGCCTTTCCCGTCGTGGACGTCCACAACCATCTCGGCGGCGGAGCAACGATTTTGACCCCAAGTCGCGTCAAACACTATCTTGACGAGATGGACGCAGCGGGCGTTCGCACCGTCGTCAACCTTGATGGAGGCTGGGGCGAACATCTAAAAGAGACCGTCGCCGTGCTCGATCGGGCATACCCCGGGCGCTTCCTTACCTACGCTTTGGTCGATTTCGAGGGGATTGACGAGCTAGGCTGGTCCGACCGCGAAGCCAATCGCCTCGAAGAGAGTTTCAAGGCGGGGGCCAAGGGCTTGAAGTTCCACAAAACTTTCGGGCTCAGTGTCCGCTACCGGGACGGCCGGTTCGTCCCCATCGACGACCCCAAGCTCGATGGCGTCTGGAAGATGTGCGCGAAATACAAGCGTCCCGTCGAGATCCATACGGGCGATCCGGGCGCGTTTTTCACGCCGCTCGATCGTGAAAACGAGCGATGGCACGAGTTGAATGACCATCCGAACTGGCTCTTCGCCGACCCGAAATTCCCTAAGCGCGATGAACTTCACGCGCAGCGCAACCGGGTCATCGCCCGGCATCCCGCGACAACGTTTATCTGCGCGCATTTCGCGAATGACGGCGAAGACCTCGTCGCGGTCGGCCGCTGGCTGGACGCCTACCCAAACATGTACGTGGATATCGACGCGAGAATTTCCGAACTTGGCAGGCAGCCCTATTCCTCTCGCCGGTTCTTCTTGAAGTATCAGGACCGCATCCTGTTCGGTACGGATTCGACGCCGAGTCGAGCCGCATTCAGAATGTACTTCCGCTTCCTGGAAACCGACGATGAATACTTCGATCCCGCCGGGGGCCATCATCGACAGGGTTTCTGGATGATCTATGGGGTCTTTTTGCCCAAGGATGTGCTCGAAAAGCTGTATTTCAAAAATGCGGAAAAGCTGTTGGTCGGACTCGATTCCGCTCGATGATGAAAGCTGGGATGAGGTTACTCCGAAACAACCGATACCACGCAACCATCGGGAACTTTTTTCCTCCTTTTCTTCGTCAAATGCTGCTCTATGATAAATCTAGACGCGCGGCCCGGAGTTCAAGTCAAGGGGGCCGATCGACCGCCTGTGGGCGGTGTGGATGTCCTTGATTCCGTGCGAAATTCCTGAGTGTCGGTCTCGTCGATGTCCCGACGAAATCGAACGGGGCGATGCCGCGCGCGGTGCCACAAGCACCCCGAGAAACCATGTTCTTCAATAGCTCGGGCGGTACAAAACGTGTCCGGAGGCCGGCGGGTCGCTGGCCCAATCCCATTCCCTGGACGACTCGAAGAGGCCACGGCACGGATACCGTGGAAATGCGAGGCTCGGCCGGAGGAAACCCGTTGACCGGTGATCCGGGTATCGATCTGCCGCGATCCGAGACAGGGATGGCGACGGGGTCGCTCGCACCGGGATCGGTTGATCTCAAGGCACGGATTGGCACAGCCGCCATCGCCTTCCGAGGTTACGACGTAACCAACCTCGGCCGAAGCCCCGAACTCTTGTCCCATCCAGTCTATGGCCAGGTGGTCCGGGAGGTGTTGAACGAGGCATCGGTGGTCGCTTCCGACACGCTGCACCGCTCGTTCGAGCTCGCGGCGCGAGTTGAAGCACTCGGAGAGTCGGATCTCTCGACATTCGCCGAAGATATCGCCACGGTCGTTGCGATGGAGCTTGCTCAGATGCGGCTTCTGGAACAATTCCACGGCGTAGTCATCAAGGATGCCGATCGAACCTTCGGCTACAGCCTCGGAGAGATGGCGTCGATGATCGTCGGCGGTTCGTTCACCATGGCCGAACTGCTGCCGGTTCCACTCGGTTGCGCCGATGATTGCGCGGAACTCGCTGTGGACTCCACCCTGGGCGTGATCTTCTCGCGAGGCCCTGCGGTCCCGCTGAAGGACGTGCAAGACCTGTGCACGGCGGTCAGTTCCGAGGGACACGGAATGGTAGGCGTCTCGGCCTATCTCTCACCGAACACCGCGCTCATTATTGGACAGGGGAAAACCCTCGATCGCGTCGAAAAGGCACTTCCGAGCTTTCTGCCCGAACGGGTCAACCTGCGTCGCAAACCCCACAAGCTTCCTCCGCTCCATACTCCGCTCGTCTGGCAGAGGAACATCCCAAATCGCGCCGCGGTTGCACTTTACAAAATCGCCCGAGATGCCAAACCGCCGACTCCTCGCGTCGTCTCCTGCGTAACAGGCACGGCCGGCTACGACCAGTTAAACGTCCGCGACACCTTGATCCGCTGGGTCGACCATCCCCAGCTTCTCTGGGATGTGATCTGCGATACGCTCAGCTCGGAAGTCGATCTCGTGGTCCATGCCGGACCGGCCCCGAACCTGATTCCGGCGACGTTCGAGCGAATCAGTAACAACGTGACCAAGCAGCTCGGTCATCGCTATTTCCAGATGATCGGGCGGGGAGTCGGGTCGCAGATCCACCGACATTCCTGGCTCTCTCGGATTCTACCCTCGAAGGCCGCACTTTTGAGGGCAACTCATGTCCAGCACGTGATCCTTGAGGATTGGCTCCTCGCACGACCGCCCCTTGATTGACGGGTCTACAATAGAGTGAGAGAGTTGCTAGAAGGATTCCGGGGTCGGTGTCTGAAATCTCGCATCCAGAGGCCCGATCGAGGTGCCGTGGATCGTACACAACCCATTTCTTGGTCAATGTTTGCGGCACACGGGTTGGATACGAGCCGTGAGACCCGAAGGTTGATATTCGGACACCAGCCTGCAATTCATCCCGGTTCACGGAGAATCCTTGTCGAAGTCGCGAGGCGCATTCCGGGGGGCAAGGTTCTTGTAGTCCGCCCGATCTTGGGCTTCAATGAGGCGCGACCATCCTTCGAGGAGTCGTGCAAGGTGCGGCAGGTCCGCCCGTTCATCCGTCACTTATCGCGGA
>JAYVYS010000683.1:0-2165 GCA_043784005.1 Isosphaeraceae bacterium | reverse complement strand
GGGCCCCCCGCTGGGAAAAAGGCTCGATCACCAAAGCTCTGCTGATCGTGCGCTTCCGCTGCGGTGGAAGTCTTTCCCGAGTCTCCGCATCCTCCAAGCAGCGGACATCCCATCAAAGGGATCATGAACATACCGAAAAAAGTTCGACGCAAACCGGTTTCTCCTTTCGCTTCAATGAAAAGCAACCGGACACGTTGGGCCCGGATGCCACTATTGGCTGTCGTTCTCCCCTCAGAACAGAATCCTGCAAAACACGTTCAAGTCGGACCTGTTTAAAATAAGCACGTCATTTGATACGGTCAAGCAAAAAACTCATCGAAATATAGATAAAGAAGCCATTTCTAATTGATTTGTCGCTATTGCAAACATTCAAAATTAATCGTGTTGAGCGACCCGAGGGAACGCGGAGGCGGGCTCCGGTTCAATCATGGCGGGAATGACGCGACGAAGGTAGCCCAGCGAGCTCGCCAGCCACTCGGGCGCACGATCGCGCCAGGGGATCGCTTCGACCTCTTGGGGCCTGGGGAGGTCGCCCGAGTGATAGCGGGCCTCGCACGCCTTTGCCATCTGGACGATCAGAGAAAGATCGTCGGGACCCGAATCGGAAAAAAACGCGAGCCATGACGGGTCGTTGATGGGCAGGTCGTAGGTTCGCGGATGAAGCTCGATCGAGAGGTTCAGATCTCGGTTCGCCAGGATTAACGGAGCGAGCAAGTCGGGCATCGGCAAGATCCCCGAACCGACCGCCCGCGCTTGCCATCGCAGCCCGCGAGGCCCCTCCTCCAAAACACAATCCTTGACGTGGGTGGCCAGGACTCGGGGCGCGAGGCGCTCGATCGCTCGCAACGGTTCGTCCAACCTCATCACGAGGTTGCCTGTGTCGATGGTGACCCCTCCGACCTCCGGATCGAGCCGGTCGAGGAGTCTCAGCAACTCGTCGACGGTCAAGTCGGCGTGTGTTTCGATCGCGAGCTTGACGTCGTGGTCGCGCAGGCAAGGCGTGAGAGCCCGCACCACCTCCTCGGTCGCATCGATCTGCACTTTCCAGCAAGGATCGCGTCGAAACCGGTCATGGCGGTCGCCGAGGTAGACCCGCGCGTGACGGCAACCAAGCGCGGCCACGCCCTCAATGTGGCGTCGTAGGTCGCTCGCATGTTCGGCGGAAGAAATCTCTCGCTGCCCGGCACGCGAACGCCGGGTCGGGTTGGGAGAAGGAAGGCCGACCTCCAGATAGAGCCCCAAGGCGTCGGCCTTATGACGGAACTTCGCCAGGCGGGGGGCGGAGAGTTCGGCGTCGATCGCCGCGGGCTCAAGAAACTGGACGCCGTCCAGTCCATGCTCAATCGCGAACGCCAGGAGGGCGACCGGAGAAAGCGACATATCACCGACAGTGTACTGATCGAGACCGATCCGGGTCGACATGGGCGGGCTCCCATCCCGGGGGGACAGAACTCAGGTTCACACCATCGCACCCCCGACCCTCCACCGCAAGGGTTTCCATCCGCGCAACCCGCCGAGTCTGCTCCCGGGCGTACTCTCCCGGAGAATTTCAAGCCCAAGAGGGGGGTCCAAAAAAAATGGCGAATCAAGCCAGGGATAGGGTTGACGGGGCTGGATTGTGATCGTATTTTGGCGTCCGTCGAACGGAAAACTTCCTGTCGGTTCCTTGAGCCGATCGGACGTTTCTCCAGGTGGCTTCTTTGGTCCAACCGCAGTGAGGTTTCGCGCCGTCTTCGCCCTTCCGGCGGCCGCGTTTTGAATCGTTTGAAAAAGAAAAGGATCGTTCCTGACGGCAAGGACTCGCGCGTCAGGTTCGGCCCTGTTACCCGGAATACGCGTGCCGGTTTCGGACCGTCGCGCATTCCGGTTTTGGTCGGCCGTACGGCCCGTGATTCGACTCGGCAGGAGGCCGAGACGACACGGGTCGAGGTCGGCGCTTCATTTTAGGACGACTCTTTGTCTTTCATAACTCATCCAAGCTTCTGTGTTTAGAGCCTCGTCCGAGTCTTCGAAGCGTATGCGTTCGGATGATCGCTTGACATCGTGTTCCCAACGCACGCCCACGATCGTCGGAGAGGTACCTCGGAAGCGTTGCCGCCCCCCGGCTCACCGCCACGATTTGCGGAGACGCCCCGGAAATCTAAATCGCCGCACGTCTTCCCTGT